>JAKLIR010000011.1 GCA_022709505.1 bacterium
GTCTCTTTGAGCTTGCGGCGGCTCTTCGGAACGCCGGTTTCGACGTCGCGTACATCGACTGTCTCGACCACTCGCATCCATCCCTGTCCGCGACGAAGATCAAGCGGCGGATGGATGGAACCGGCTCTTTTCTAAAGACGCCTCATCCCAGACCTGCGGTGCTGAATTTCGTACCGCGGAAGTTCGGTCTATACGGCATACCGGCGGAGGCGTTCGACGCCGAGCTTGCGCGTGCGGGTGCGCCGGACGCCGTGCTCGTGACATCTTCGATGACATATTGGTATCCGGGGGTTTTTGCGGCGATAGGAAGGGTGAAGGCGGCGTATCCCGCCGCGCCGGTGATTCTCGGCGGCAGGTATGCGACGTTGTGTGCGGAACATGCCGAGGCGTACGGCGGCGCGGATGTTGTCGCGCCCGGTCCGTGGGAGGTTGCCGCCCCGGAGGCGCTGCGAAAAAGCATCGGCGCGGACGTCGAACTCGATCCCTCCGCAGCGAGGTCCCGGCCGGCGCACGATCTCGCTCGCGACCGCTCGGTCGCGGGTGTTTCTTTTTCGCGCGGGTGTCCGTTCAGGTGCACGTACTGCGCTTCGCGCGTGCTCGCGCCCGAATTCGAGCAGAGAAGCGCGGCCGATGCGATCGCCGAACTTGAATACCTTATCGAGAAGGTCGGCGCGCGCCACATTGCTTTTTATGACGACGCTTTGCTTGTGAACGCCGGCGAAGTGCTTGAGCCGGTGTTGCGTTTTGTCGTCGAACGAGGATACGGCGTGAATTTCTACACGCCGAACGCGATTCACGCCGGACTTGTCACGCCCGAGCTTGCGGCGCTGATGAAGAAAGCCGGTTTCGGGCACATACGGCTCGGCTTCGAGTCGTCGGACGCGGGGTTCCAGAGCGAAACGGGCGGGAAAGTGTCCGCGGGGCAGTTCGAGCGTGCGGCCGAGGTGTTACGCGGCGCGGGTTTCGCGCCGCCTGAGCTTGGGGCGTATCTTTTGTTGGGGCATCCTTCTCAGACGGCGGAGCAGGTTTCGGACTCGGTGCGGTATGCGGCTTCTCTCGGTGTCGAGCCGGTGCTTGCCGAGTTTTCGCCGATTCCCGGCTCTCGGGACTTCGATCTCGCGGTGCGCTCGTTCAGAGTTTCTCCCGCGCTCGATCCCGTTTTGCACAATTCTTCGATCGTGAAATATCAGCATCCCTCGATCTCGACCGAGGAGTTCGAAACCATCAAGCGGGAAGCCGATGATTTGCGCAAGAAGCTGAGGACTTAACCCGGATTTTTCGCTGGAAAAATCCGGGAAATCGGAAAAAGGGCGATCTACGGCGTTGCATCATCGACTCGAACTCGGTCACATACGAAAAGTATGCTCCCTCGTTCTCGCTCGATGCGTCTTGTATCTCATCCCTTTTTCCGATTTCAATATATGATGAAAATGCGGGTTAGACGTGCTTCGTCAGGCGGATTCCCGAAATATGTCGAACCGGCTGAAACAGCATCGTCGGGAAATCACGGTGCGAGAATGAGAATATTCTCGGTGTTGCGTTTTACGTCCGCGGAATAAAAAGTCATGAGACGCGTTTTTTTATCGAGCCAGAGCGATGCCTGATCGCTGTAGTGGGGGTCGGCTTGGTCGGCGGACTGTCCGCCGGCGATTATATTTTCGCCTTTCACGGCGTTCGGCTTGAGTTCGACGGTCATCCGCATGGAAGGCCCGTGCCCGAAGTTGAAGTCGCCGCCGTTGATTCCGAAATCCGCGACATTCACAGTGTCCATGCCGCCGTCCGCCTCGAACGGCCCGACGTTGTACTTGCCGCCGAGGTCGTGTCCGAAAGTTACTTTGTGGATTGCGCCCCAACGCCATTTCCGGGAGTCGGCGCCGAGCTGGGTTTCAAGTTCCGCCACGGCGTCGTTCAGAGCTCGAGCCACTATCATGTCCTTCGTCTCCGTAACGTCGGGCGTCGTCTTGTCATCGAAAAAATTTATCGGCAGAGGCTTTGCACTCAAGAGTATCGGGAAAAATACTTCGCTTCGCGCCATGTTCCCAAGCACGTCGCCCTGTATGTCATCCTTGAAAGTATCCATGAAGCAGAATTTGATCCACTTGTAGAAGATCGACGGTTCGATCGCATTGACACGTTCGAAGAAGTCCCATTTTTTTAGAAGATCGAGGGCGGTTTTCGCGGAGGGAGTGAGGATTTCCGGGTGCGCATCGGCGCCGGCAAAGAGTATGGGGGTCAGCCGTTCGGCGGGGAGGGAATAAACATCTGCTTGAATTTCTCGCATCCGGTTGAAAGTCATTTTGCCGGATTTCCGGATAAGGTCGTCTATTCGCCGTGCGCGGTAGCCTTTGTCGTAGAAGACGCCGAGGTAATAGGGGTAGTTTTCGTCCGTCTGACGGTTGTTCGCGGAGACGTAGAATCCCGCCGGAGGGTTTGCGCCCTGAGGGAGTTTGTCATAGGGGATGAAGCCCGTCCATTCGTATTTTCCGGACGAGCCGTCGAGCGGGAGGAAAGGGGTTCCCTTGCGGATCGGGACCCTGCCTTGGGCGCGGAATAAGATGTTTCCCGACGTGTCCGCGCAAACGAAGTTCATGGCGCCCGCCTCGTAGCTGTCGAGGGCTTTTTTGAACTCTGCGATGTTTTTCGCTTTCATGAAGCCTATTGAAGCTTTTTCCTCGTGAGTCGGTACGTGTCCCGTCCATCGGTAGGACAGCACGGTTCTCGGCCTGTCGTTCTCGTAAACGACCGGGCCGTGTACGGTGTGGAGGAGTTTGCGGGTTTCGGACTTCATGCCTTCCGGTGTTGAGTATTTGATTTCGATGTTTTCCACTTTGAACGGGAGGCTCTCGCCCTTGAAAATGTAGTGGGTGTCCGGATTCGCGGGATCGAGTTTTTCGACATAGACGTCGGTGACGTCGAACCTACCGGTCGTCACGCCCCAAGCGACGTATTTGTTGTGGCCTATGACGATTCCCGGTGCGCCGGGGGTGGTCAGGCCGACGGTGTCGAACTCCGGCGAAACGAGGTGGACTTCATACCACATGCAGGGTTGCGAGAACCCCGTGTGCGTGTCGTTGGAGAGGAGCGGGAACCCGTCTTTCGTGCGTTTGCCGCTCACCACCCAGTTGTTGCTCGCCAAGCGCGGGAAGACTTCGCCGCCGGGTGCGAAGAGGATTCCCTCGAGAGCGGGCGGCGCGCCGTTTCCGAACAGCGCCTCCGGGAAGCTTTCCGCGGAGTAGTCGAAATAATTACGAGTGAAACGCGCGCCGCTAATTCCGGCGTCGGCCTTTTTTTGCGCCGAACCGAGCACGGTTATCGGGTCGAGCGGATGGATCGGGAGCATCTTCATGGTCGCGGTTTTCCCCAACTGTTTCGAGAGGAGGCCGACGGCGATTTCGATGCCGAGGTCGCTCGACATGACCCATCCGATCCCGCGTGCGATCGCCATTGAATCCGCCGGGCGCCACGGTTCCGGTTTTCCACCTATTTCAGCATATTCCGGCGGCGGCGTTTTCAGCGCTGTGATGTATGCGTTGATCCCGTCGGTATAGGCTTGAATCAATTTTTTTTCATAGGGTCCGGCCGTGCGCCATATCTCTTCCGCGACTTGCGGGATGCCCGTTCGATAGGAGTTGAAATCGTGATTGATGAAATGTTTCCCGCGAAGTTCCGCCATGCGGCCGTTGATCTGCCGCCGGTTCATGTCCATCTGCCACAGACGGTCCCGCGCTTGAATGTAGCCCTGAGCGAAAAAGAGATCTCCGCTGTTGTCCGCTTTGATCGTCGGCACGCCGAATTTGTCATACGCGACGGTTACTTTCGATTTGAGGCCTTTGATCCTGAGTGTTTCGGCGGCGGCGGCGGCGTTGCAAACATTTTGCATCATCAGTAGAGCCGCTAACACAAATACAAAATATTTTAGAGGAGCAAATAATTTCATAGGAGTCGAATCCTTCCCGGAGTTGTTATCAATTGTAAGAATGCTCACCAAGTCGAGATGTGTTCCTCGGCCCATCCGGTGACGTTGTCGATCCGCACCTCGCGGCCGCCGGCGTTCAGCACGCCAGTGTAGCGCCCGAACATCTGGTGGCCTTCCGCGCCGAGGAAGATAAGGTTCGTCCCGGATTTCCTCTCATAAAACGGCGTCAGTGTGAGGTCAACCATGTTCGAGTGTTCGGTGCGCAGCCGCCATGGGCGCATGAAGTCCGCGCGGTCGTATTCCACGACGAGGTCCTCGCTCACTTTATACAGAACTCCGTTCAGGAATATTCCGTTTTCGTTCATTCCAGTGCCGTCGGTCCATTTGGAGCCGAGATTGATTCCGACGAGGTCGTCGCCCTGTTTGCTTGAGAACGAGGCCCAGTTCCATGTCGTCTTGGTCGGCCATATTCCGCGCCCGTAATCCAGCACGGCGAACGCCTTGCCGGGTGTGAAGCGCCGCTCGCGGCCGCCCACTTTCACAAAACCGTTCGCGCTCATGCAGTTCTGCTTGGATGTGTATTGAAACGTGCGGTCGTTCCATGGGATCACAACGCTGAGCGTCTGATGCCCGGCTGGTTTCTCGATCGTTATGTCCGCGGAGAGCGGCCCGCCGTCGAACTTCGCGCATTCCGCGCGCATCCTTATGCCGCCTTTCACATATTCGATCGAAATTGAAAGGCCGCCCTTGTCGAACGACACGTCCTTTTCCACCGTATCCGGCATGTTGAAGCCCGAGCCGAACGGGGTTACGACCAGCTTTTCGTGAAATTCCTTTTCGTTAAAGTCGAGGATGGAGGCGTTCGCAATCCCAATGTAATCGATATTCGCGAGAGTGGGGGAAAACGCGAAATTATCGTCCAGCACGCACCAGTAGTTCCAGCGTTTTTTTCTGAACCGGCGGCCCGAAAGGTTGCACACGTGCATCGGGTGGCGAGTCCAGCCGACGGCGCTCCTGTTCAGCGTGCCGTCCGGTTTGCATAGTTGAACTTCTCTCGTGATTTCCGGTTCCTCGTATTTCGCCATGGCGCACCTCGCATTTTTCGTGAAAAGGGCCGCGCCCGCCTCGCACCGGCGGAATGCTCGGATATGCGAGAGCGGTTCATGGCCTGCAATATACTAACCGAACATTATGGGTTTTGGAAAGCAGTTTCGCGATGCGCCGCGGCTGATCAGCGCAGGATCGTGCGAATCACCTTATCCACTTCGAGCGCCTGTTCTCCGGTTGCGACGAAGTCCCGCTCGGAGTCCGGGAGCTCGCCGGCGGCGTCGAGGAGGAAGTTATTTATCTTATGGTAGTGAGGCATGTTCATAAGAGGATTGAGGCTGATCCGGGGGGGCAGAGTGCGGCGTGCGCCGAACAGGCCGCCGTCGGTTTCGGCCGTCACGCGCGCCGGGAAAAACGTCTGTCTCGTCGAATCGGTGTCATAGTAGAGATTGCCGCCTGTGCAATTGAGACGGCCGCATTCGGACTCCTTGAGAGTGAGCGAGCGGGGGCTCATGGTGAGGTAAACCACGGGTCCGTTCGAGTAGCGGAGAAGGGCCGCGGCGTGGTCCGGCTTGCGAGCGTCCGAAGCGACGGTTTTCGCTTCGCCCTCTATCTCGTTCGGCGCGCCGAAGAACCACAGTGCGAGGTCTGCGACGTGGCAGAACACTTCGAGAACGCCGCCGGGTATGCGCGGGTCGCTGAAGCGCCAGTCCGGAGTGAAATCCTCCAGAGAGACGCCGAGAGCTCCGGCGGCCTCGACGAGTCTGTTGAACAGTGGAACGTTGCCCATCGTCGATAAGCCGTTCCAGCGGAGTTCCGCGTGGAAACAGTCGCCGTACTCGCCGGACATGATTTTTTCGCGGACGAGGGCGATGCCGAGGTCGTATCTTTTGTGGAATCCGACATGGAGGCGGACGCCGGCGCTCGCGCACGCGTCTATCATCGAGCGGCCCTCTTCCTCGGAGATCGAGAAGGGTTTTTCGCAAAGCACGTGGATGCCTCGCGCGGCGGCGGCGATTGTGAGTTCCGCGTGCGTGAAAGTCGGAGTCGCGATGCTCACCGCGTCGAGCCGGGCGGAATCGAGCATCTTTTCCGCGTCGGAGAAATATTCCGGAACGCGGAATTTACCCGCGAACGAACGGGCGCGCTCTTCGTCTCGGTCGCAGACGGCCGCGAACTCGCAACGCGGGTTCAGCGCGTATTGGATCGCGTGTCCCGGCGCGGCGAACCGCCCGCAACCTATAATCCCGACTCTAAGTTTTCGGTTCATCCACTGAAATCCTTTCAAGGCCTTGTTTTGATGCCTTCGGAGATGAGTTTGATAATCATGGCCGGGGTGATGGAGGATTTGTCATCCGTCTCGCCGGGTTTGATGTCTTTATTTCTGTCATCGAGGAAGTCGGCGTAAGTCCAACCGAGGCATTCGTCGAGCCTGTGGGCGGAGATCGCTTCCTTCAGTTCCTCTTCGAATGGGAAATCGAGCACGGGGCGGCGTTCGCCGTCGCGGAGCAGCACGACCACCGGCGGCATCGAGAACAGGTCGGCCTCGTATTGGAGGCGGGCGGGCGGCTCGTCACCTTGGTAGGGAGCGAGCATCAGCCTGAGGGAGACGGTTTTGCCGTTGTACGACGGCGCGGTCGGCCTGTGCTGGGAGCCGAGCATCCGGACAACCTCCGAGGCTATCGCGGGGCCCGCCCCGTTGTTCATGTGGGAAAGTTGACGTCCGAAATATGTGCCGAAAGGATTCAGCCGCAGGCTCTGCAATCCGTTCTTTTCCCGCAGCCGCATTGGGCAGAATGCGGGTGAGACGTTGACCCGCGAATCCGCGCCTATCAGAAGTCCGCGCTCGGTGTTCGACACCGCTACCCATCCGTCGGTCGATTGGTTGTTGCAGGAGTCTATGTTGCCGTTTCGGGAATCGTATTTTCCATAGTCGAATTCGTACCAGCTCGTGGCGTTCTTGAAGTTCCGCTTCCACACGCGCAGGAAAGAGCCGGGCGAATTGTGAATGGCGGGCCGAACCTCTGCGGGCATGACTTCGAACCAGTTCGTGTCGAACTGCTGCTTCGTGGTCGAGACGACGCTTATGTCGCCCACCTCGCAGGGGGTTTCCGGGAATTTCACGGTCGCGTCGAGGTAGAGGTACGGCATTCCGGAAAAGATGGAAAGGTCGTACGTCGCCTCGGCGGTGTAGTTCTTTCCTTTGATGAAAATGATGACTTTCGCTCTGAAACGCGCGGAGGCGAAGTTGCCTGCCGGCCCAATTTCAGATGAAACGAACTCGAACGCTCTCGGCGCAAAATGCTTTCTTTGGTTGTCCACGCGATATGTGAGACCGAATGACAGAAGTTGCTTTTCGGCGAATTCTTCTCCGGAGGAAGTGAAGGAGGAGAGCATGCCCCTGTCGTCGAAGGCGGCTTTCACGAGGCCGTTGTCGAGCCCCTTGTCGGAGGCGGAAACGCCTTTTCCCTTGATCCCCGCGCCGCCTTCGGAACGGCAGAGGAAGAGGGCGCCGCCGGCGCCTTGCGTTTCGTAAAGAACCAGAAGCGTTCCGGATTTCAGAGCGCCTGCGCCGTCGGTCTCGACGCCGGTGATATCGAAGGGAATGCTCTCGCCCGATGAATTTCTGACGTCGATTTTATCGGCCTCGATCCGCATCGAGGGGTCGAAGGCGACCGGTATTCTCAGCAGGGAGCGAGTCCCGTTCGGGGCCGCGGACGCCTCCGCGTATTTCGGGAACTCGACGGCGTTGAAAGACAGGAGCGCGTCCGGGATTGAATTGCTGAAAAGAGACGTATCGGAGTTGACGGCCGTGTCGAGAGCGGCGCGCGCCTTGTCGGCGGCGGTGCGAGAGAGGTGGAATGCGACGCGAAGCCGGTCCTCATGCACGGCGGGGGAATTCATTCCGAAATGTGTTGTGGAAAGGAGCCTGATTTTGTTTTCGAAGAATGAGTCGCCGTCTTCGCGCAGGAGGCGGGCGATCCGGTCGCGGGCTTCAGGTGGGAACCCGTCGCGGGAGGAGAGGGCGTCCGCGGAGCGCTCGAACCAGCGGGCGCGTTCGGCGAGCCGCCAAAGGCGGTAATTTATCTCTTTCTCGGTCCAACTGTTGAAGCCGCAGTATGAACCGTCGGCGAGGTCCTGCCGGATCGTGATTTCGCCCGCCGGCGGGTTGTTTTTGACGTACTCTCCCACGTGGCCGAATTCGAGATATTCGGTCTGATCCACGAGATCGATGAATTCGTCGAGGCCGCGCACGTTGGGGAGTTTCTGGAAAAATTTCGGGAGCGGGACGCCCGTCCACACTTCGCCGTCGGCGTCCATGTTGATGTAGAGCAGCGCGTTTCCGGGGATCTCGCCTGAAATCTGCTTCTTGCGTATGTCTTCCACCCAGCGGCGGAGCGATCCGCGCGCGATGATGTCCCCCTGATTGTACATCGGGATAACGAGCATTTTCGCTGTGGAGACGGTTGATCTCAGGTGCATCGGGTTATACATCTCGGCCGGTTTAAGGGGTGAGACGAAATTTTTGAACGCGTCGAACGGCACGCTGCTGTAGTACAGCGCGATCGCCTCCACGCCCTGTTCGTTGTAGAGTTCGATGTCGCCTTGTGTGAACATCGTTTCCTGTGTTCGGACGACGGGCGAAAATTTTCCGAACAGGTCGCGAACGCCGGAACCGGCGGAGTTGGATATTGCGCGCTTGAGGCTCTCGCGGAACATGTCCGTGGTGGCCGCGCACACGTCCCCGTTGTTCCAACAGCCGAGGATCACTTCGTCGAGGCCGTTTTTCACGCGTCTTGAAATCGATTCTATGATGTCCGGGGCGAAACGCGGCAACACGTGTTCGAGCGACCAGTGGTTGTCGAAATCCCAAGTGCCGCGGACGTCGAAACCGCGCGATTCCGCGCCGTCAAGAATCTTTATTATCCCCCGTATAACTTTTAAATCCGTGCCGAAGCCCGTCCGGTCGTTTCGATCTCCGCGCCACGAATGGTTGCAATTCACATGGAATCCGCATGAAAGGAATATCTTCTGTTTCAACATCGCTCCACTCTCCAAACCCGTATTCCCGCCCGCAAGGATGAAGCGGGTTCGCCCGAATCCGTACACCCACGGCGGCGAATTCTAAGCAGTCGATCAATTCTAACACATGGCGGTTCGCGCACCAAATCAATAGAACCGGATTCTTCGATAGCGCGACGAATCCCAATGACGGATTCGGAACAAATAACGTATGCCTTCATGTAGCCCGCGCCCGAGGAAAATCCGGTGTCAGGATTGCTATCGCCGTTAATGCGGTAAGTTTATTGAGCCGAACAGTGCGCGCCATGTTCAGGTCTGGTATTATATAAATGGAATAAGCACCGCGCCTTGCATCATGTTTCGTTCCCCGGAGGGCAAGGCTTTATGGGCCGCAAAAACCGCGACACGGAAATCAGAAGAGGACTTTTCGGGCTCGGTGCGAAGTTCACACCCGAGGCGAAAGCCGCGGAGAAGACAAATGAAGATCTCAGCTTCGATCTTCTGAATCTCCCCATAAGATTCTTTTTCAGCCCGCCCTCTCTCGGAACCGAGGCCGAGGAGATTCTCACTTCGCGCTTCGGGATGCTCAAGTTCACTCTAAGACTCGACGAGGAGCGCATCGACCCGCTGCTCGCGGAGTCGAAAGTGATCTCACAGAAGCAATTGACGGGCGCGGGCCCGCACAACGATTCATGCCCCTTCGCGACGGGCAAACCGCTCATTGCTATCGAGACCACCCCTTACAACCTCTGTTCTCCCTGCGCCGTGGATTCGGAGATAGGGAAACCCATGATGCGCATTCCATTGATATGCGCAGAAAACGTGTGCGGCGCTTTGACGCTGAACCTCGAACGTTTGCCGTCGGAACTCGAACACCCGGAATTCACACACGCGTTCCTACGGCTTGTGAACGATGCCTTCGAGGTGGGGATGTTGAGAGAGGCGAACAGGCTCCTTGAAATCACGGACAGCCTCACGAGGGTTCATAATTACAGATATTTCATCAAGGCCATCGAACAGGAGCTCGAACGCTCCCGCCGCTACGACCATCCTTTCTCGATAGTCGTTTTCGACATCGATGAATTCAAATCGTTCAACGACCGCCACGGCTACTCGGCCGGCGATCTAATTCTAAAAGAGACGGCCGCCACGATTCGCCGGTGCATCCGCACGACGGACATCGTGGCCCGCTATTCCGGTGATAGATTCGCGATCATACTCACCGAGACCGCGCGAGACGGTGTCGCGGTGGTGGCCGATAAAATCATGGCCGCGGTTTCCGAGTTGAGAACAAAGGGCGCTTCCGGCAACGAACCGATCGGCGTCACACTCACTTACGGGGCGGCTTCCTTCCCGGATGACGCGGCCCTCGCTTCCCGCCTCCTTTCGACAATGGAAGACAACTTAAGAAAGGCCCGCAACCTGAAAATAGTCTGAACGACTCGCTCCCCGGGGTGAGGTATTCCTCGAGGCCCGGATTGTGTTGAAGGCGTTCCCGTATATAAACCCGAATCCGTCATTTGGATTCGGGAGCAATGATTCAGAGCGGATGAAAAGCAAGGCGAAAGGAATATTTTTGAAGTGAGCGTACCGAGATGTACGTGAACAAAAAAATGCGACGACAACGAAGCTGTTCGCCGCTATGAACATTGCACTGGATTCGGCGCACTATTGACGAATCCGGGTTAATATCAGCGCAAGGAAAGGAACGGCGTCATGAAAAACGGGACATCCTATGACATAGTTTTACTCGGCCATTTTTCAGTGGACCGGAACATAGTGGCGGGGCATGAAGCCGTTCAATCCGGCGGCGCTGTTTTTTACGGTTCGATACCCGCGGCGCGCCTCGGGTTGCGGGTGGCGGTCATCACCAAAGCGGCGGAAAAAGATTTTCACATGCTTAAGCCCATGGAGGACGCCGGAGTATCTGTCTTCCCGATCGCCTCGGATTCCACCACAAGCATCGAGAACCGCTACCTCGACGACACGCAGGAGCGCAGGATATCCACGCCGCTCGCGTTCGCGGGAGAATACGCGATCGATGAACTGCCGCGAATGGAATGGAAGATACTGCACATAGCAGGGCTGATCCGCGGAGAGGTCGGCATCGAAACGCTGGAAGAACTGTCGAAGCGGGGAAAACTCTCCGCGGACGTACAAGGTTTCGTCCGCGTGATCCGCGGAGACAAGATGGTTTACGAGGATTGGCCGGAAAAGCGCGAAGCGCTGCCGCTGCTCGATTTCCTGAAAGCCGACGCGGCGGAAGCAGAGATTCTCACGGGCGAGACGGACGTATTCAAGGCCGCGGGCATACTTTCCGGCTGGGGCGCGGGCGAAATCGTTCTGACACACCCCGGAGGCGTGCTCGTCCATACCTCGGACGGACATGCAAACTTTCCGTTCACGCCGAAAGAGGTGCTTGGCCGCACCGGCCGCGGAGACACCACGATCTGCTCGTACCTGTCCCGCCGCCTGTCCCACGGCCCGATCGATTCAGCGGCTTTCGCCGCCGCGCTCGTCTCCCTCAAAATGGAAAAGCAAGGCCCGTTCTCAGGCTCGATCGAGGATGTGTTGAAACGAATGGAAAAGAGCTGAACCGGACTTCCCGTTCAATCTTCCCTCGGCTTCACTTTCCAAACACTCATCGCAAGAATCAGGGAGAGTATCGCCGCACCGACCCAGAAATATCTCACCGTGTCATAATTGTGCATGGTCTGCCCGTTAACTATCGTCGTCGTTTTCTGGATCATATAGCCGCTTATCCAGTCTTGGGCGGACGCCCCCATGTAGCTGAAGAACCCGATGAAGCCCATCACCGCGCCGGTCACGCTTCTCGGCGTGAGGTCGATGGCGGTGAGCCCGCCGAGGAAAGTTATCACTCCGCACACCGCGAATCCGAACATCGCCATTCCCACGATGTCGAGCCACAGGATTCCCTTGGGCCCGAAAAATAGAATGACCAGCGACGCTATTTGAATAACGCCGTAGAACAGCGTTGAAAGATGTCTGTTGGATTTGAAAATATAGTCCGAAATGAACCCGGAGACCGCGGCGCCGATGATCCCCGCGGCCGGATACACTCCCATCACCGCGCCTGCCTTCACCAGACTGTATCCCTTCGCCTCCTGAAGGTAGATCACGCCCCAGCTATTGATCGCGTAGCGCGAAACGTAGGTCAGCGCGCTCGCAAGCCCGAGCACCCACACCGCCGGATATTTGAAAGCCTTCAACTGCTGTTGCATCAGAGTAAGTTTCGGCCCTTCTTCCTGCTCCGGCGCCGCTTCCTTCGAAAACTCGTGCACGTCCGGAAGCCCGTATGTCCTCGGCCTGTCCACCAGCATGAACAATAAAATGACCCCCATCGCCAACCCAACCATCCCTGCCGCATTGAAGCCGTACCTCCACCCGAAATGGCTCACCACCACCGCCGTGCATACGAACGTCACTCCCTCGCCGATACTGTGCGAAACCGACCATATCCCGTACAGCTTGCCCCGTTCCTTCTTCGAAAACCACTGCGAGAGCGTCACGACGCTCGGCGCCGAGCCCAGCGCCTGAAACCACCCGTTCACCGCCCACAGCGCGAAGAACACCCAGAACAAACTGGTGAAGCCCATCCCGAGGTTGATAAGCGCGGAAACGATGAGACCCATCGACATGAACTTACGTATGTTGCACCGGTCCGCCAGAACCCCGTTGAAAAATTTCCCGAACGCGTAAACAGTCGTCAGTATCGCGCCGATCTTGCCGAGCTGCGCCGCGTTCAGAATCCCCTCCTCGATTATCGGCTTCTTAGCCACGGACAAGCTCAGCCGGGTCACGTAGAAAAAACCGTATCCGATGGTTATCCCGACGAACATTATCCAACGCTTCACGTTATATCTTCTACGGATTTCGGCTTCCGGCAGATCCAGCCTCGGCGCGTCAGACCCCGTCTTGAAGAAATTAATCACACTTTGAATCATGGCTCGCTCCAGATGCGATAAATCGCTTTTTTGTAAAAGAAGGCGTTTCCCGCGCCGGCGCCCCGCTCCTTCGTAAGCCTCGACCGCCCGGCCCGGCGGGCTGAAATCCCACGTCCCCCGAACTCACCCCGCACTTCTGCCCATATTACACCATAATCCCCGAAATCGTAACGCCGCATCTAAATTTATGCCTCCGCTCTTCGGCCTGCCTTGTCGCCGTGGAACCATAGACCCATGTTTTCGCGCGATCGGAACTTGTCTCCCGAGCGCGCCGCCGCCACCGAGGCCTATTGCTTTTCAGCAACACAATATATGGAAATGCCGAATGGAAAATTAAAAAGTTTTAGAAGAGGAAGCTCCATTGTGAAAATCATTCTGAGAACGGCGTTTATGAATTTTGGAACGGGCGCTATCGATGACATTTTCTTGCTTTCGGGATTAAGTGCTATTTTCAGCTTTATGGATAATAAGACCGGAACAAAAAGAAATGTATTGAAATAACTCGCCCTCACTACTTTCAGCCCGCCGGCGGCGACAACTTCCGACAGTTGTTTTCGCACATACCTTCTCTTGTGTTCCGAGACATAGTCTTCGCCACTCCAGAAAAACATGTATGCCGGGGCTGTTATGATGATTTTTCCTCCGGGTTCAAGGTGATCCGCAAGCTTTTTCAATAGCGAAACGTCGTCATCTACATGCTCGATAACATCCAGAAGCGTGATCAGGTCGTACTTGCCCATTTCCGATAAATCATCGTTCTTAATGTGCCTGATATTGCGGAATCCCTTTTTCTTGCAGAACTCGAGAGCCTCATTTGATTTATCACAGCCCGTAACATCTCCGAGGGTGGAAAGTTTCGAGATAAGATTGCCCGTTCCGCAGCCGAAGTCGAGAATCGATCCGAACGATTTTCCGACATCGTGTCGTATCAGCTCCGTAACAATGCGGTTTCTCGCCTGATACCACCAATGGGTCTTTTCGTACTTATAGTCGTTTTCGTACGCTTCCGGTTTCATGTTCCCATATAACGTCCCGCCGTTTCGATCGCCTTCACCGGGGAACGGAAATATCAATTATAAAAAGTGCTTCTCTTCCCATGCAAATTTTTTTCTTCTTCATGATCCTGAACGAACCGAGCGCGGCTTCGAGAGATTCGAGCGTGAAACGTTCGGTTTTCACTCCGGTGCCGGGGTTGTTCAGGATGTGGCCGATCCTGCGCACGAGCGGGTTTCCGCTGTTTCCGGGATTCGTGAGTCCTTCCGTAATGATCACCGCCTTCGAAGCGGCGGCGGCGAGTTTCGCGATCATTTCCCGATGCTTCGGAATAAACTGATACAGGCTGGACTGTATGACGGCGTAATCCGCCGGGGGGAGCGTTTTTTCGAGTTCGATGTCGCAAAGGCGCGCGTCAACCCCCTCCCTCACGGCGGGCGCTATCAGCCCCGCGTTGATATCGAGTCCGATGTAGGCGACGTTTTTCTTCTTAAGAAACTTCCTGAACAGTCGGCAGTCGCCGCAGCAGACATCGAGCACGGCCGCGCCTTCCGGTATCTCGGCGCTGATCGCCTCGAAACGCTCGTCGTAGCGGTTCCGGTAAAGCATCTTCATCAGCGTGTGATAAAAAAACGGTGACTTATATGTTAGGCTCACCGCGTTCTTCCGTCGGTAAGCCGTCAGCGCCTTGAAAGAATCCACGGCGTCGCGGACCGGTTTTACCGTGGAGACCTTGTCCGGATTGCGGGTATAGACCATCGGCACTTCGGCGACCCTCATGCCGTGGTTGTGAGCGAGCGACATGATCTCGGTGTCCCAGAACCAGCCGTCGTTCTCGGAGGCTTCGAACAAAGAGCGCGTCCTTTCCACATTGAAAAACTTGTAGCCTGCTTCAGTGTCGTTCACGCCAGTGTTGAGAAGGCGTCTGACAAGCCAGCGGTAGCCAACGCTGAGAATGTCCCGGAAAATATCGTCGAACCTCCACGGCAGCCTGTAAACCCGGTATCCGCAGGCGACATCCGCGCCGCTCAGCACCGCGTCCACCATGGAAGGGATGTACCTCGAATGCACTTCGAGATCGATGTCGAGAAAACCGGCCACCCGCCCGCGGGAAACCGAGATCCCCGTCTTCACCGCCCCGCCGCGCCCCTTGTTCCTTTCGTGAAACACGTATCTCACATTTTCATTCTCGGAAGATAGAGACTCGATTATCTCGCGCGTGCGATCCTCGCTGCAATCGTCCACAAATATGAACTCATGGGTTAAATTCGCCATGGACATGGTGCGGACGATCTCCGCGAAACTGCGCCGGATGTGCCCCTCTTCATTGAAGCAGGGTATCACTATCGATACGTCGAGCTCATTCGCCATGCTTTTGAACCTGAGGATATTCCCTCACCTTAACCCATACTGGTGAAATACGTGAGTTAAAGCGGAATTCATTATGATTTATTATCTCGAATTAGCGGGCGGAACACAATATGGGGGATGGCGTTAAACTTTGTCGCGTCCGCCGGGGCGCGGAAACGGCCCCGCCGCGCGCAGTTTCCCCTGAGAGATATTATTTCTCTTTTTCTATACTGAGGATGGATAGAAACGCTTCCTGAGGGATTTCCACGCTGCCCACGCTTTTCATGCGCTTCTTCCCCTCTTTCTGTTTTTCGAGGAGTTTGCGTTTTCGCGTGATGTCGCCTCCGTAACACTTCGACGTGACGTTCTTCCTCATCGCCGGGATTGTCTCGCGGGCTATGATCCGGCCTCCGATCGCGGCTTGAATCGGCACCGCGAACATGTGCCTCGGAATCAGTTCCCGCAACTTCTCCGCGATCCTGCGGCCCCGGTAATACGCGGAATCCCGATGTACTATCATGCTCAGCGAATCCACCGATTTGTCATTTATCAGCACGTCCAGCTTCACGAGGTTGGATTCGCGGTACGAATCGTATTCGTAATCGAGGGATGCGTAGCCGTGCGAGTTGGATTTAAGTTTGTCGAAGAAATCGAAGATGACCTCGCTCAACGGCAGGAGATAAACTATCTTCACCCTTTTCTCGCTTATGTAGTCCATCGTCACGAAATCCCCGCGCTTATCCTTCGCGAGTTCCATCATCGGCCCTATGTACTCCTCGGGCGTGAAGATGGAGGCGCGGACGTAAGGCTCCTCGACTTTCGCTATTTTAACGCTGTCCGGGAACTCGCTCGGGTTCTTTATCTCGGTCATCTTTCCGTTTTCGAGGAAGACGCGGTAAACGACGGTCGGCGCGGTGGCGACAAGCCCGATCCCGTATTCTCGTTCGAGGCGCTCCTGAATGATCTCCATGTGGAAGAGGCCGAGGAACCCGCATCTGAATCCGAACCCGAGCACCGAAGACGACTCCGGTTCGTAACTCAGTGCGGCGTCGTTCAAAGCGAGTTTTTCGAGTGCGTCGCGAAGGTCTTCATAGTTCTCCGCCTCGGACGCGAAGAAGCCGCAATACACCATCGATTTCAGTCTGCGATAGCCGGGGAGCGGCTCGGACGCCGGCGCATCCGCAAGCGTGATAGTGTCTCCAACCTGAAGTTCCTGAATGTCCTTTATAGCAGCGACAATATAGCCGACCTCGCCGGGACTCAATCTGTCCGCCTGCGACATCTCCGGCTTGAAAACACCAACCTCCGTCACTTCATTGTCGGTTCCGCCCTCCATCAGCCTTATCCGGCCGCCTTTCTTTATCTCACCTGAAAAAACACGCGCGTATGCGATCGCTCCACGGTACGTGTCATAATGAGAGTCGAAAACAAGAGCTCGAACAGCAGCGCCGTCAGACGGCGTTTCAGGCGGCGGAACCCGCTCCACTATCGCTTCAAGCAAATCCTCCGTTCCTGATCCGTCTTTCGCGCTGACGAGAATCGCTTTCTCGCTGTCGAGCCCGAGCACGAGCTCTATCTCTTCTTTAACCCGCTCTATGTCCGCCGTGGGAAGGTCTATTTTATTGATCACCGGTATGATGACAAGGTTGTGCTCGCGCGCAAGATAAAAATGCGCCATCGTCTGCGCTTCGATCCCCTGTGAAGCGTCAACCACAAGCAAAACACCTTCACAGGCGGCAAGACTTCGGGAAACTTCATAAGAAAAATCCACATGTCCGGGCGTGTCGATGAGATTCAGAACATACACCTCTCCGTCCCGCCGGGATGTATATGAAATCCGGACGGCCTGTAGTTTCACCGTCACGCCCCGGTCCCTCTCGACATCGAGACGGTCGAGAAACTGCGGCCGGAAATCACGTGCATTCACAGCGCCCGTGATCTCAAGCAACCTGTCCGCCAGCGTTGACTTCCCGTGATCTATGTGCGCAATTATGGAGAAGTTCCTTATTCGTTCAAGACGCGTTACTTCAGACAATTCATACTCCCTTTCGAATATCGGAAAACATTTTAAATAAATGCTGCTTCCCTATTCGCTTCCATCCATTTCGGCCGCCCTTTCGGGTTTCAGGCCGCATGACATTATAGCGAACGGAACTCCCGCTAACAATGCGGCGGCGGGCTTATGCGCCATATTTAATTTGATCCGGCGATATAGTATATTAAATCTTAACTACGCCGCCCGGATTCCCAAGAGCCGCGAAAACGGGGCGAACGCCGGATCACAAGACCGGCGTCGGGCGCTTCGGAAGCCCCGCTCCCGTGGAATTCGTCGATCCCTTCACGCCGCCTATCCGGGCTGAGATCAATTTATACGGGAGGATTATATGACGCGACGCGGACCTGTCTTCTGGTTGCTCTTCGTCATCGCTCTATCGGGGCTCGCTTCGGCGGGAAGAATTCTGTGGAAACGCGCCTCCTATGAAAAAGCGAACAAGACGGTTCAAATAGTTCTGGACCTGCCCTCGCTGGCGGCCGCGATACCGCCCGGAGAAGACTACGGCGCTGTCATAAACCGCCTCGGCGAATTAGGGATAAACACTTTCGGCGTCTATGAATTCAAGTTGAAGGAACTGCGACCTACCGGCATAACCGCCGAAAAGATATCGCCAGAATCCGGCGCACCGGGCGAAAAAGCCGCCGGGATCCCCGGAAGCAATTTCGAGCTGTCGTTGAACGCGCCGTGGCTCACGTCGGCGGCCCCGCCTTACGTGGAAGCCTACTTCGGCGCGGGCGCTTGCGAAAAAGAAGGGAAACACTGCTTCGTTCCCGATCTGGGATCGAACCTCGACGATATGACTTTCGGCCTTCACGCCTCCGGGATCAAAGGCGTCGTCTCGCCCCGATTCTTCAATACGAAATTCGAAAAGGAAGCCTCCATCAAGCTCAAAATATCGGAACTCGCGAAACTCGGCTCTCCATCGGTCATCATATTCGATGGAGATTCGGCTTTAGGCTATCCCGACATGCTCGATATCACGGCGAGCGAAATTCAAAAGTACCCCGGCTGGTCTCTTGGGCTCGTCGATATGGTGAAGCAAGACGGAACCGCGGCGCTCGCGCGCCGGCTCCCCGGAAAAGTGATTCCGGTTCACAGCATTCCCGAACTCGAACTGCCGAAGAATCCGCCTCCGATCGCCTTGAGCCGTTTCAATCGCGCCGTCCGGGAGCGCGGCATCCGCGTGCTTTACGTACGCCTCTATACAAGCTCGCTCGGCAAATCACCGGACGAAAATCTCAAGCTCAACATCGAATACCTCGAAAAACTCGTCGGAGAACTGAAAGCTGACGGATACAAAATAGGCAAGGCGGAACCATTGAAACCGTTCATCGTGTCCAAAGCGCTCCGAGCGTTGTGCCTCGCCGGGGCCGTGGCGTTCGTCGGCCTGCTGTGCGGCGCGGCGTTCGGCTTCCCGCAGTGGCTGTCTCTGCTTTGTTCGATCGCGGCTTTCGGCGCCGCCATGGCCCTTCCCGCCTCGGGCGGACTGTACAGGTATCTCGTGAAGCTCGTGGTGCTCGGCGACGCCTCGCTCGTTCCCGTGCTGTCCGTTACGTTGCTCTATTTGATGGGGCGGTGGCATGTCACAACAAGGTTCAAACCCGGAGTGGGCGAAGCCACGGTGCGATGGGCGGCCACATGCGCGTTGACACTCGCCGGCGCGGCTTTTGTAGCCGCGGCCCTTTCCCAGAGGGATTACTTCCTTCGACTCGACACTTTTTCCGGAGTGAAAATTGCTTTCATTCTGCCTGTTCTGCTCATCATCCCGTTTTACGTCATCCGGACGGGAGAAAGGCTCGGGGATTTTTTCAGGAACCCCGTGAAGTACGCCGAAATAGCGGTCGGAATAGTGTTGCTCGGAGTTATAGCGGTTTACATATTGAGGTCCGGGAACGACGCCTCTTCAGCCGTCTCGGGCTCGGAGAGCGCGCTGCGGGCGAAACTCGAAGCCATCTTTTATGCGAGACCCCGTTTCAAGGAGTTCCTCATCGGTTATCCCGCTCTGCTTCTCGTCGGCCTGATCCCCCTGCGGAGAAAGAGATACATCGGGCTTCTTCTGTTGCTTTTCGGCGTCATCGGACAGGTGAGCCTTCTCAATACTTTCTGCCACCTTCACACACCGATAATGTTCTCATATCTGCGGTGCATCATCGGAGTGATACTCGGTCTCGTAATAGGCCTTTCGCTCAGGGTCTCCGGAACAGTGCTCGCGTGGTTCTACTATAAATACATCGCGCACAGGCTGTGATCCGCTCCCGAATCACTCAAGAAACGGGAGGCTTCGTCACCGATGGAAAATCGTAGCCGGGGTTACTGGAGCGTGGTAAGCCGATAAACGCCCGACGATAGTTTTTCGAACTTCGGGCTGTTGTTCATCGCCGTAACTATGACTGAGTAAAAATTTCCCGCGCGGCTTGTCACTCTGTCGTCGTCCATGAGTTCTTTTCTAAGATCAACGATTTTTACCGGTTGCGGCATGGTCTTCATCTTTTCCTCGATAATATCAACAAGCTGTGCTCCGCGCTGACGCGGTGTTTCGCCCGTCAAAGCCGCCACCTTCTTCGACATCTCCGCCAGCGCCTTTCTGAGGCCCTTGACTTCGTCCTTGAGAATCCGCCGCTCGTTTTCAAGCGCCGTAATCCTTCTCGCCAAATCATCGGCGCCTGCGAGTTCCTGAATATCTTTTTTTATCCTGTCTAACGTCGAAGACATATTCAAATCACGCCTTTCGCCCCGACATTTTGATTCTCATGCCGGGTTAGCAATAATCCCAAGCCCCGGAACAGAATTCAGAGGCCGGGTTGACTCACATTTTCACCAATGTGGGTTGAAATCGGAAAAAGGGATGAGACAAAAGACGCATCGAGCGAGAACGAGAGAGCATACTGTTTCGTATGTGACCGAGTTCGAGTCGATGATGCAACGCGGTAGATCGCCCTTTTTACGATTTCCCGGATTTTTCCGGAGAAAAATCCGGGTTAATACTCGGTGTTCATGTTACGGCATGTGCAAGCTCGAAAAAACCATTCGCATTAATATTAATATATTGGTTCGGGTGGGGCAACTTTTCGGCCCACATTTTTCACCGATATGTGTTAGCTCCGT
>JAKLIR010000110.1 GCA_022709505.1 bacterium
CGTGGTTCCCGCTCTCGATCATTTTCGGGTGGGAACTCTACCTTCAAATCACATCCATCGCGCGCGCTTATTATTACACGATCCCTCGCGCGGCGGCGGCGGTGATCTTCGGCAACGCCGCTTCAATAGCCGCCGCCATCTTCGTCTTCCGCGCAATATTAAGGTGAAAACCGGCGGCCGATCCCACAGGCTTTAGTGTTTTACATTTGAACGGAAAGTCCTACGATTGTGCGGAACTGTAGGGTCGGATCTCCGCACCCGGTCTATCATTTTTTGTCGGATACTATATATTCAACTGAATAATAATTTCCGCTCACGAGATTTTCGGGCTTGATCTTCACTCCCGGCCGGACGTTCGCGGCGCCGAGCATGACGACGTTTTTGATGGTTTGCCTGTCAACAACTTTTCCCGACATGTCCTTGAAAACGACTTCTATGTTCACATCCGCCGCCGGGCCGTCGTTGACGACCACCGGTTCGACGGAGTCCGACGACGATAAGATTATGTCTCCGTTCAGCCCTTCGACGAAGAGCGGGCTGTACGCCGTCCGGGTTGCATAGTAGGCGAGTTTCGGTCGCCGGTACATGTCGCGGATGCCTTTGAAGTAGCGTCCGTTGTGGCGGCCTTCCGCGCCTGTGCATATTGCGAGCCCGTCCGCGTCCTCGGTGCGGTAAACCGATATCGCGTTGTGCATCACGAGCGCTTGATAAGCCTGTGAAATCTCCCATTCGTCGAAGCCGAGGTTGCGGCCGAGCCGGTTCTTTTCATGCTTGGCGGCGCTGCTCGCGCTGTTTTCCCACGCATGGTAGTATCTCTCATTCTTGTATAGATCCCAGTTCGGCATCCCCTCTGCGCCGAATTCGCTTATGAAGAAAATCTTGTCTTTTTTATAGGAGTCGCCCTTGCCGGCGCCCCACCATATTTCCGCCCATGAGCCGTACCATCCGGGGTACGGGTGAACGTCCCAGAACACGTTCGGTGCCCAGAAAGAAAGCGGGGAGCGGCCGCTGCCCGGCCACGTTAGCTCGTTCCCTCGGTTGGGATCTATCTTGTAGAAATCCGCTTTCCCTTCGAATTGTGCGTACCAGAACGAAATCGGGAGGATGAACCTGCTCGGGTCGAGCGACTCGGCGAGATTGTAGAATTCATCGGCGAACTTGCGGGCGCGGTCGTCCCAAATCTCATCGTTGTAATATGTTTCGTTCCCGCCTTCCCAAGCGAAGACGGACGCGTAGTTGCGCGTGCGGATCATGGAAGGCTCGAGGTTCGATTCGATGAGCGGGCTGAACTCCTCCTCCGAGCGGTTGCCCCAATGGAACCACTGTCGCGGCGACCAGATGACGAACATGCCGAGCTGGTCCGCGAAATCGAGCCAGCGCGAATAATTCGTGCCGAGCCCTTCCGCGGGATGAAAACGCATCATGTTCACGTTCGCCTTCTTGTTGTCGAGGATGTCCTGAACTATCCACTTGTCCGGCGGCGCGATGCAGCGCAGGTCGTCGTCCCGCTCCGGCGGGAACGAGTGCGTTTCGAGGACGCCGCGTATCCGGTACCTCTCGCCGTTCACGAAAAGTTCCCCGTCGCGGTCTTCGAGTGTCACTACACCGAAAGTCGAAGCGGTGTCGTCCAACTCACGGCCGTTGGAATCCACGAGCGTGACGCGCAGCTCATATAGATTCGGAGATCCGGGCGACCACGGTTCGGGTTTGGGAATCTGAATCGATTTTTCGATCCGTTGAGACCACGGAACCCTGTTCGTTGCGATCAGGGCGTTGATAGTGAACGTCTTCCCTTTTTCGGGCGGCTCGAACCGAAGCGAGGCGGCGCTCCCGCGCACGTAAACCGTTGAGTTGACGGGCGCGTATTCCCATTCGCGGAACCCGCCCTTGCCGATTTCGAATATGTATTTATCTATGTATTTAACCTTCGTTTCGACCGGATGATCCGCGCTGCCCATGGTGAACTCGAACGCCCAAAGTCCGGGCGAAGTCGTGAGTTTCAGAGCGGCGGGCCGCGAGCCTTCCACTCCGTCGCGCTTTAGGTCCGCCCCGACGGGCGCGACGTGCGCCGCATCCGCGCGGTCGAATGATTTCAGCCCTTCCGTCTTATCCCAGCCGTATCCTTTCGCGGCGTCGAACACAGTTGATTCGGTCACACGCTCGTAGCCCGGCGCCACCGGGGAATCGGCGGTCCCGAAATCGAGCGCGTAATATTCAGGAGAACCGGTTCCCGAACCTGCAATCACCGAAACCGGGAACTCGACCGTTTTCACAACACCCGTCTCCTTCGGAAACCATTTTTTCACCTCGACCCGAACCTTTCCGTCGAACTGAACGGTGCGGTAATTCTTCACGTTCAACCGAAGCTTGAGAGCCGCGGAGTCCGGCGAAAGCTGTTTCGTATATATGAACGCGTTGTCTATAACCACCGCGCCCGTCTCGATGAGCGTGACATCGCCGAGGATTCCCCACCCCATGTACTTAGAAGGTTCGTCCGGACTGGAGCTTTCCCCTCGCTGTTTGTGATCGCGGACGTGAATGACGATCTTATTTTCGGCGCTCTTTTTCAGCCACGTCGTGAGATCGACGCGGAACGGGGCGGAACTTTCATGAACAGCGTCCGGCCCGGCGACTTTCGCCCCGTTCACCCACATTTCGCTCCGCCCGAGCACGCTCTCGAAATCGAGGAGCGCCTTTTCATAGTCTCCCGTGGAGACGGTCGCGCGAAGCCAGAGGTCCCTCGTCTCTTCCCCTCGGATGACGATCGGTGTTGCGTCGGACGAAGACCACGACGATTCGTCGAAGTTCGCGGCGGGCCATCCCGCTTCCGCCCCTTCGTCGGAGAGCGCCCATTTCCACCGCTTTATATGGAGTTCCCGTCGCACGCGCGGCGCGGGCGCCGGCTTGAGCGCGTTGATCGTTTTCTCAACTTCATCCGGATATGTCGCGTATTCGTCGAGCTTCGGAACCCCGTAATACCGCTTCAGGAACGAACCGTAATTCTTGAGATAATCAACCCTTTTCCCAACGTTCCAGTCTTTCGCTCCTCCCGTGTAAAAATCCGTGCGTCCCGAATTTTCGGGCTTATCTTCATATAGAAAGAATTCCGACGTCCGTGAAAGTTCGCCGCAAGAAACCGAAACAGCAAATCCAATTGAAAATAATGTTACAGCGGTCAACACAAGAAGTTTTTTCATCACGCGGCTCCGCTCATCAATTTTAATCAAGAATAACATATCCGGCGCTCGTTTGCGATTGGATATCAAGCAGAAAAATCTTTTCATGCACGGACGAGAACGCCACAAGCGAAAATTCACATTTTGACGGATATGTCGATTCCACGGGAAAATCGGAATTGCGCGTATGTAATTGAAATATTTCTTGAGGTTTGCTCCCCGTTCAATTAGAATCTGCGTGTTGTGATAATTCCTGCTACCTGACTGCTGACACTGATCTACCCCACATATATCGCGCACTGGGACAGACGGCGAGCTGAAGGAACAGATCTCTCGGGGGCATACATGTCTTTATTGTTAACATCGGTTTTCAGGCCTTTCGGCGTGGACGACGAATACGGCCGCAAGGAAAACAAGCTCGAACTCTTCCACAACCAAGTGACCCGCGAACAAGGTATATTTTCAATGCGGTCCAATCACCGCAGCTTCGGGCTGTACTTCATCGCCGAAAACATCAAGATGCCGACGGTGGTGCTCGATTTCCCGACTCTGAAACAGTTCCGGAAGGAAGTAAAGAAAGGTTACGACTACGTAGGGATATCCTTCATCCTTCCTAACTTCATAAAGGCTAAAAAAATGGCGGAGATCGTGCGGGAGGTAGCCCCGTCCACGAAGATCATCCTCGGCGGACATGGAACCCCGATCCCCGACATAGAGAAACTGATCGACTGCGATTACGTCATAAAAGGCGAAGGCATCAGCCAACTCCGGGAACTTTTCGGCGAGGATGTAGAAGCGCCGATCAAGCATCCCGCAATGCCGGGTTCCGACCACAAACGAATTTTCGGACTGCCGTTCCCACAGAAAAACGCCGTTCTGATAACCGGCGTCGGCTGCCCGAACGCCTGCCGTTTCTGCGCGACGTCGCACTTCTTCGGAAAGACTTATTACCCGTTCCTGAAAACAGGCCGCGAAATTTACGACACCATGGTGCGTATTTCCGAGTCGATGAAAACCAACGACTTTTTCGTTATGGACGAGAACTTCCTTAAACATAAGGAGCGCGCACTCGAACTCCTCGAAATAATCGAGAGAGAGGGCAGCAGGTTCAGCTTCAGCATCTTCTCATCGGCCGAAGCGATAACGGACTTCGGGATCGACAACATGGTCAAGCTGGGCGTCATATACGTGTGGATCGGAGTGGAATCCAAACAATCGTTATTCGAAAAGACCAAAGGCGTGGACGTTAAAAAACTGATCGCCGAGCTCAGGGGAAAAGGAATAATCGTCTTGGCCTCGTCGATACTCTTCCTCGAACACCACGATAAGAAAACAATTTGGGACGACATAGATTTCGCGATCGGTCTGCAGCCTGATTTCACGCAGTTCATGCAGTTCGGCCCCACGCCGATGACCGCTCTATATATGGATTATAAGGCGCAGGGCAAGCTCCTCGACGAAATGCCTTATGAAGAGTGGCACGGCCAAAAACGCATTAATTTCAAACACCCCAATTTCACCGGGGATGAGACCGAAGTCATTCTGCGCGAAGCTTTCCGCAAAGAATACGAAGTGCTCGGGCCCTCGATTCTCAGAGCGTCGGAAACGATGATCCGCGGGCTCGACGATCCTATTTATCAAACCTCGGACCCCCATCTCCTGCGTCGCTATGAAATCCTACGGCAGAAATGCAAGAGACTCCACATCCCGCTGACGGCGATGAAGTGGCTCGCTCCAACTCAACACATGAAAGAATTGGCATCGCGTACAATAGGTCTGTACGATGCCCATTTCGGACGACGCACCGCCTTGAAGCTTTCCGCCTCGGCGTTCGTTTATACATGCGCCTGTATAGCGCGGTTCAAGCTCGACATGGGGTACGAAGCCCACAATCCGAGCACTGTCAAATCCATGTTGAGAGTGCAACCCGAAGCGTACAAGGCGATGAAAGGCAGAATTCAGTCGATCCTCAGAAACAGAAAGACTTGGGCGATACTCGAAAAGAACTGGGGCGACAACTTCGAACTTTCCCTTCATTTTTCAGGCAAGATCAGAAAGAGAACAGTCGTCAAGGTCATCGAGCGACTCGACAAACGACCGGCGGTCTCTCTTAAATCGATACGCATAAGCGTCACGCCTCTCGCGAAATTTAATGAGGACACATTCGAGACGTTCCTCGAAAAACTCTCGCGAAGATGCAAGGACATCCGTATTCAGTGCTCCGAATCGCACCGTAAACAGCGCGCCTTCTTCAATCGTCTCATGAAGAAGAACGTCTGCACGGTATCGACATACTGACACAAGCAAGAAGAACCATTTTAATAGATGCAAAGACCTGCTCTTACGGCTTAAACACAATGTATTAAAGGCCGCGGAGCGGCCTTGAAATGCGTTACGGCGCGAAGTCTCTTAATGAGGGTAATGGGAAGCAATTCCGATGCTCTTCCGGAATTGCGACGGTGAAAAGTTTAGGAGGGATGTGTTGAAGGAACCCTTCTCAAAGGGTTCCCTTAAGGCGAGCCGCGACCGAAAAGCCGCGACTCGTCGCTATTCGCAATTTCTTGTAGCCCTCTCACACCTTCTTCTTACGAGCGAGGAACAGAAAAACGAACAGCAGTACGACCGAGCCGACACCGAATATTTTCGAAAGCCACGGGGACGGTGTTTTGACATCCATCAGAGGCACGTCGGCAATCGCGAGTTGCAGCCCGTCCGGCGGGTCCGCGAGTATCCTCCCCCACGGGTCCATTATCAGCGCGCCCTGCACCACATCCGCCTTTACCATGCTCCTTCGCAGCTCCACCGTCCGGAATGAGACGAGATACGGATGGTGCTTGGTAAGGAACCCGGCGAGATCATGCGACGGCACGACGAAAAGCTCGGCCCCGTTCTTCACGAATTCGTTCGGAACCCTCTGGTAGTCGGTGTCGTAGCATATCATCAGCGCCAATTTGCCGAGCGAGGTTTTCGCCGGCTCGGACACATGCCCCACCGGCCCTTTTTCTATCCCGAGCGACGTAACGCGTATCTGCTTAATGTACCGGTGAATATATTCCCCTTCCGGCGACACTATGTACGACCCGTTCAGGGAACTCGGATTCTTCATTTTTTCCTCGCCTTTCGTTACCTGATTGAAAGGCGCGACGATGTAAACTCCCGTCTTCACGGCGAGATCGGAAATCCTTTTCTTGATGTCCGGATATTTAACGGGATCGACCGAAAGAATCGTTTCGGGCCACACGACGATTTTCGCTTTTTCCGCCGCGGCCTTTTCGGTCATGCCGGAAAGCACATCGAGCATCACATTCGTCGCTCCGACGAAATCCTTCTTCTTCTCGAGTTCCGCCGAACGCCCCACTTCTCCGGGATGCTCCTTTTCTTCCGGCAAGAATCCGATCTGCACCGAGGCGGCTCTTACTTTCCCCTTCTCCGGGATCGGAACCTTCAGCAGATACAGGTTCAATCCCAGCAACGCCACCAGTATCATAATATTTAACGTGACATGATTCTTCACATTGCCGAAGGATCTCAAGTTGGCCAGCATCAACGCGAGCGTGCAGTTGAAAACGACTATCAAAAAAGAAATCCCCTCGACGCCGAACAGGCTCGCCAACTGCACGTATTCAGGCTTTCCCACCTGTGACGTGCCGAGAAGTGCGAACTGGGCCGTGGGGAGAAAAGACCTCACATATTCGACCGCGACGAATCCAACCGAACCGATCGCCGTGAACCAGCGATAGTTGTCGCGAGTCAAGATGTCTCTGAGTTTGAATGTCACCAGAAAAGCCGCCACGCCGCACAAAACAGGCAGCGCGTACAACATCTCATATCCCCCCGGGGCTTTGCGCACCATGCCGAACAGCCAGAGGGCCACGGATGTGAAACAATAAAAACCGAAAGCGCCGTCGCTCGGCGCGAATTTCATAAGCGCTATGAACAACGGCGCGAGCGCTATCCAAATGACCTGCGAATAGCCGACCGGAGGATACGCCGCTCCCAAAAGCAATCCTGATATCGCCGAAAGAAACAACCCGTAAATGAAACTCATCTTCCCGCCGTTCACTTTGTCCATGTCGCCCTCCATACCCTTTTTCCGCGATGCGGCCCGTCCGCCGAACTTCCGGGCTATCGCCGCTCTGATATTTATATCATATCCTCGATCGCGGCAACAGTTGCGGGCGCCGATTTCGCAACCTTCCCGATCGAGTCCGAACCTTTAGCCGCATTTTTCACCGATGTTGGTTGAAACATGAGCTCCCTCTGAATGGCGCTTACAAAATGACTGATCGCGCTACCACTTTCCGACACCGGGGCGCCGGTCATTTCACGCTCAGAACCGCGGTTGCTTCGCCCTTCGCCGGGATATCGAACGTGAACTTCACAAGAGTCTTCGCGCCGTTCGGATAGACGGCCGCCACCTTGCAACCTTCGCAATCGTACTTCGGGGCCGATGGCATCTCGACACGCCATGCGGCGTTCGGGAACTCTCTTATGCTGTTGTTCCCGACCTTTAACGTGACTCTCCCGCCGTCGGGCGACTTGCTCTCTTCTGTCGTAAGCGCGCCGACCTTGAACGCGCTGAATCCGTCCTTCTTGGCGTTGATCTCCCCGATCTTCCCGTCCACAAGTTCCAGCACGCGGTATGAACCATCGTACGCGGCGCCCGTCTGTACATAAGTTGTGCCTCTCTGCTTATCCACCTGATTCAGATGCAGGTGCCCGTACAAAGCCAACTTCACGCTTTGCGCGGCGGCGAGCTCCTTCACCTTCGACTTCGTGTTGTGCAAAGGAACGTGATAGAGAAGTATCCTCATCTTTGCGCCGGCGTTCTCCGTCAGGTCTTTTTCGATCCAACTAAGTTGCTCCGGGAAAAGCTCTTCCCGGAACGCCTCGTCCTGCTTTCCGCCTATCATTAGAAAAGAATCGTCGAAAGCGGTGAAATGATACGGGCCCGCGTTGAAGCTGTAATCCGAAGTGTCGAAGAACCGGTTCCAGCGAAGAACGTCGTCCTCTTTATGGAACGGGCTCATATCATGGTTGCCCGGAAGGATGAACGTGGGAACCTCGTAGGAATTCCACAGGTTCAGCATGGGAGGATACTGGTCCGACTCGGGCCAATTCTCATCCGTGTATCCGTTGGAGTCCGTGAGGTCCCCGGTCACCACCACCACGTCGGGATTTATCAGGTTGACCTCGGCCGCCATCTTTTCATACAAGTCGAAAAGCCGCCTGTTTTTGTAAACGTGAACGTCCGTGAGATGAACCACGCGAATGGAATCCTTAAATTCCGGAACAACCATGACGGCGCGGGGCTGGAAATCCTCGCCTCCCGAAAATTTCAGATTGATTCCGTACAAAAGCGCTTCCGCCGAGGCCGGGGCCGCCGCGCTGAGAGTCCACCGTCCATCGCCGGTGTTGAATGTGGCGTTCTTCATCTCGAGAGCGGCCGACGCCCACTTCGATTCGAGCGAAACATGCCAATCCGACGCCGTCGCCGGCGCCGCAATATTAATTGAAAATTCATCTCCGGGCCTAACCAGCACCGGACGCGATCCGAGCGGATACCTGATGAACGTCAGCGGCCTCGCCCCCGCGTTTTCCTCGAGAAAAACTTTCGGCAACGTCCGGGTTTGCCCGGACTCCACAGTCACATCCGATTGCTCGAAGCCCGCGAAACCGGGGTGTCCGATTCTAACCGTATAAGTTCCGG
>JAKLIR010000111.1 GCA_022709505.1 bacterium
CTCATCTTTTTTGTTTTATAGTCAAACTCGACTCCTGTGATGCTCTTCGACAAAGGCGCGAACCTGCCGCCCTTTACATCGGCGGAAAAATCTCCGTATGTCGCTCCGTAAAACCCCTGTGTTATGCCGACAAGCATCGATTTTTCCTGTTGCGGCATCTCGTTGAACGTTCCCTTGACCTTCGTTTTTTGTCCGATGTTGGCGGTGAGGGACAGGTTTGTGGCCTGCTCGAATCTTCCCGTCTTGTTTGTGAGGCCTTCGGTGGCGAGGTATTCGTGTTTGTTTCCGGAAGAGGACGCCGTTCTGAATTTGATGTATTTATAGCCTGACAGTTGAACGTCCTTATCCTTCTTATCCTCTTTTTCGTCGGTTTTCTTTTCAACTTTACCGGATGGTTTTTCCTCGGTTTTTGTTGTTTGTTCGGCGGCGGTTTGCACGGGCGGAGCGGCTGTTTTCACATTGTCCGGTTGTTTAGGCGGTTGAACCGTAGCAGCCTGCTGTTTATCAGGAGTCGATGAGATTGCGGCGGTCTTTTCCGGTGCGGCGGGGGTAGGTTGGGCTTCCGGCCGCGGAGACGCAGTTTCGGCCTGTTCGACTTTCTCCGCCGCCTTTGGTTGCGCCGCCGGCGTCGGCGTCTCAGGTTGAGGCGACGGCTTTTCCACCACTACCGGCGCAGGTTGTTCCTCTTGCTCGGGCTGTTTCGCCTCGGCCTTCTTTTCCGCAGCCGCGGTTTCCTGAGCAGGGGAGGGGACTTGAGCTGAATATGTAGCCGGAGTCAGCGCCTCTCTATCAAGGTCGTTAAGAAGCTTGTCTATTGAACCGAACCTGCTCTCTTCGGGAGTTGGTTTTGGAGCGGGTTTTTCTTTTTTCGCATAATAAGGTTGTATCTTCTTTTTCCCGGATACTGGTTTTTTACTTTTCTTTTCGATCTGTTCGTCTATGAACCTTAGCAGCAGGTCCGTATCGGATGTCTCGGTTTCATCCGCGTGATTTTTCACTTCTTCGGACGTCTTTTCGGGTTCTTTTTCACCTTCGGCTTTCTTGCGTCCGGGAACGGCATTTTCGAGATCGTTCAAAAGAGAATCGATTTTCTCGGAAGGGGATGTTGATGTATCACCGTAATCAGACGAACTTCGGCCGGAGGTTTTATCAACACCGGTCTCGCCGAATGTTAGCGGTTGTGACGGAAGGTTCGGTACGTCCGGATTGGAAATGACCTTGACCGAAAATATCGTGATAAAACAAAAAACGGTACATAAACCCGATATAACGACGGACTTTAGGCTAATATTAATTCTTCCCACTATCAGACTCGATGTAATTAAGTCTTACTCTTAGATTAGCTCTTTATTATACACGTAAATTCGTATGAAATGAATATTTCGATGCTGAAACGAAAACCTGTCGTGAATAAACCGGCCGATTCAACCGATGTCGTACTGCTTCAGTTTATAAAAGAGGGACCGCCTTGATATTTCAAGAAGCTGCGCGGCCAGTTCTTTGTTTCCGTCCGCTTTCTTAAGCGCCTTGATAATCATCTCCTTTTCGATCGTTTCGGTGATTCTCGACATGGTTTGCTTCAGCGAAACGTTGTCATCCGAATCAGGACTGAAAATCATTTCCGCGTTTCCGCCGGGATTATTCGTTTCCGCGGCAAGAAGCTCGGCCGGCAATTCCTCTTTTTTGATTTCGCTTTCAGCACACATGAGCGAGCATCTTTCGACAAGGTTCTGAAGTTCCCGGACGTTTCCCGGCCATGAATAGTTGAGTAGGGCGTTCATTGCTTCCGGTGAGAAATGCCTTAGTGAAAGGTTGTTATCCTTGCAGGAAATGTCGAGAAAATGCCTGAGCAGCAGGGGAATGTCTTCTCTACGCTCTCTTAGAGGCGGAATGTTTATCGGAAGGACGTTGATGCGGAAATAGAGGTCTTTTCTGAAGCGTTCTTCCTCCACGGCGCGATGCAGGTCCGTGTTCGTGGCCGTGATCACCCGGACGTTCGATTTGCGGACTTTATTTTCTCCGACCCTGCTGAATTCTCCATCCTGAAGAACTCTCAGAAGTTTCGCTTGAATGGCCGGGTTTATCTCGCTGATCTCATCGAGAAATAGCGTGCCGCCTTCCGATTCCTCGAACCGTCCGTACTTATCGCTCCATGCGTCAGTGAAGGCGCCTTTAACGTGACCGAACAGCTCGCTTTCGAGCAGCGTTGTCGGGATCGCGGCGCAATTGACCGCCGTGAAAGGCTTCGCCCTCCGGGGACTGTTGAAATGTATTGCTCTCGCTACAAGTTCCTTCCCGGTCCCCGTCTCCCCGGTGATGAGAACGGTGCTGTTCGCCGCGGAGACCCTCTTTATCGATTCGAACACTTGCTCCATCTGTTTGCTCTTCGCGATTATCGCATCGAATTTGTACTTGTCCTCGACTTCTCTTCGTAGCAGCCTGTTCTCGGCGATGATGCCCTGTGTGGAGATAGCCTTTTCCACCGCGGCCCTTATCTCTTCGAGTTTGAAGGGTTTGCGGATGTAATCGGACGCGCCGCGCTTGAGCGCGTGAATCGCGTCGTCCATGTCGGCGAACGCCGTCATGACGATGACGACCGTGTCGGGGTTGATCTCCTTCACGGCTTCGAGCACATCAAGACCGCTCATGCCCGGCATTTTCACATCCGTTATCACAATGTTGTAGATTACGTCCTTGAACATCCCGACGCCGGTTTCGCCGTCCTCCGCCGCGTCAACCACGTATCCGTGGCTTTCAAGGTTCGAAGAAAGCAGCTTCCGTATGTTTTCCTTGTCGTCGATTACGAGAATTCTACTGGTCATCTTTCAATTCCTTCTCTTTCCCATTTATGCCCGCTCAGTCGTGTATCGCTGAGACTCATCACCCGTTTTCAACCTCCGGCAATGGAAGAGTGAATACGAGTGACGCACCGATGGGAGTGTCTTCGATTTTCAAAATTCCTCCGTGTTTTTCAATTATCCTGTACGTGATGGCGAGCCCGAGGCCCGTGCCCACCCCGGGAGGTTTCGTGGTGAAGAACGGGTTGAACACCTTGTTTCTGAGTTCATGGGGGATGCCGGGCCCTTCGTCGCGAATCCTGTATAACACGTGGTCAGCCCGTAGTTGGCCGTCGATTCTTATCTTTCCGCCTTCAGGCATCGCCTGAGCGGCGTTCATTATCAGGTTCAGGAACACCTGCTGAATCTCCTTCGGATAGCAATTCAAAAGTGGAATGTCCGGAGCGAATTTCCGTTCGACCGTGATTTTCGAGAAAGCCTTGTGCGCCGATGCGGTCTTTATCGCGGACTCCGCGAGCTCTCTCGTGTCCGAAGGCTCCATCAGGTTCGCCGAAGGACGCGAGAATTCGAGCAGGTCCTGTATGATCCTCTCTATGAACTCTGTCTCGCGTTCGATCTCCTTGGCGAATCCGGCATTCTCGTCCGGAGACGTAATCTTCTCCTGAATCATCTGCGCATAGCCGGAAATCGCGCTCAGCGGATTTCCGATCTCATGCGCCACGCCCGCCGCGAGCTCTCCTATGGCCGCAAGCTTGCCCGACTGTATCAATTGGTCCTGATTATCCCTCAACTCATCGGCGCTCTTTCTTATTTGTTCGTCACGGTTCTTTAGAGACCGGGCCATCTCGTCGAACGCTCCCGCGAGTTCGTCGATCTCATCCCCGCGCCCCGACGCATCGGGCATCCTTATGTCGAGTTTCCCCTCCGTTATCTCCTTTACCGCCGCAAGAAGTTTCGCGAGTGATCTCGATATCCTGCTCGCTGAAACAACGCCGAGCGTTACAGCGACGATAAGGCTGAACAGAATCGCAAACACCAACAACCGGAGAGCTTCTTTCCGGGCTTCGGCTATGTCGGAAGTGTTTCTTGCTATCACCATTTTAGCTATCTTCGTATCGGACGGATCAGTCATATCCGCCGGCTCGATCGCATAAGGCGCTCCGGACATTCTGAATGAAGACAATTTATGCTCCGAATTATCCGGCGCGGGCGCTGCGGATGAAACCGCATCAGCGAGCGCATGAGCGACTGAAGCCGTGAACTTTTCCGGAGGCAGCGAACTCGCGAGGCCGCGCTCCCTCCTGAGTAGAATGAAATCAGCTCCCGTCGCCAGTCTGACCTCTCTTGCAAAACCATTGTCTATCAGGAACCCGATCCTTATGTAACCGATCGTTTTTTCCGAGCCGCCCACCTTGTACGCGACCGGCGTGAAAGATTCCATGCAAACCGCCTCGGGAAGACATAATTCGATCCCTTCGGATCTTCCTTTCTGAACGGTCCTAACGAAGAGCGGGTTCAGAAATATCGGCTCTCCGGTTCTTGACGCCACCGTCCCGGTGATCGCGTTCTCCGGCTCTATTTGAGCGAGTATTATTCCGTTCACGTCGATCACGGTTATCAAATCAGCGTCAAGCTCGGCGTCTCCGAAACGCGCCAGAATGTTCGATACGAGGTTCGAATCTCTCGTCGCGACCGCGCTTCCGAGAGCCGGGTCCGCGGATATCAAACTCGCGGTTATACGCGCGCGGATCAAGCGTTCGTTGATTTTCAGCCGGACCGCTTCACGCCCCGAATTGATCTCTTCGGAAACAAGGCGGCTGAAATTGCGGTTCAGCAAAAAGTAATAGATTGACAGCGAGCACACGAGGGCCGCGGCCGCCACTATCAGCGAGACCGCCACTATCCGATGGAATATTCTTCTTCTCTTCATTCGAGCTCGGACTCCGCGCCGGCGGTTCCCTCACCGACGCCCATTCTCATGAGAAATAGTTGCTGAAAAGTTCCTGTTTCGTATAAATGTCTTATCACGAGAGCCACGCCCCGGTGGAACTCATCGTCGCCGTTGACTTTTAGTGCGAGCCAACCCGTGGATTCGCTGTAGTAATACGGAATTAGATCGCCGCCCGGAACCCCTGAATTCGCGGCCGCCGGCCCCTCGATCGGCGCGGGTTCGCCCGGCGCGACGATGTTCAGCTTCACTCCGAACGCGGACGCGATCTGCCGCAGAAGATCCACTTCAAATCCCCTCGGCACGCCGAGTTTATTCTGATAACACAGGGGAGGGCGGGAACATGAAAACGAGACTTTCAACAGCCCGCTCTTCCTAACAGCCGCAAGCGTTGCGGAACTTCCGGATGTCTTTTGAATCTCGCGGGTCAAGACGCTGAAAGTCGGATCCGTGCGCGGGCTCCCCGCAGTCTTTGTTCCGGATGCTTTCTCACGCGAATTGCCGCAGCCCGCGAGCGACAGAACGATAGCGCCGGCGCAAACCGCCTTCATGACATATTCCGTCGTCTTATGATTCACGGCTTATAGGTCTCCATGAGTTTTCTGTATGCGTCCGTTTTTCTTAGCTGCGCGAGGTCCGAGTCGGACCTTGCAAGATTGTAAAAAGCTTTTCTATCGAGTTCGAGCGTCCGTTGCAGCGCCTTCAGCGCCTCGTCCGTCTTCCCGGTGAGAGACAGGACCGACGTCAGCGAATACCATATAGACGCCCGGTAAGGGACGAGTTTCAGCGCCTGCTTGTAGCTCGAAATCACGGCCGCATAGTTGCCGGTGTCCTGATATAGAGTACCGAGCAGGAGATAAATCTCCACCGAATCGGGATCGATGGACTCGGCCTTCTCGAACTCTTTCACCGCTTCCGGATAGTTCGCTCTCAAGTAGTAGGTGAAACCGAGCCAGTAATGCGCCCCGAAGTCCTTGGTGTTTTTCTTGATTATCTCCCTGAGATGGAAAACCGCACGTTCGTAGTCGAATTGCCTCGTTGCATAGTAGCGGCCGAGGTAGTAGTTGACGTCTCTTTCATATTTGTTGCTTGAAAGAATTTTTTTGAATTCAGCGAGCCCCGCGTCAGCGTGCCTCGTCGAGACCTGTCTTATACCTTCTCCGAACTTGAAAAAAGCGGAATTGGAATCGATCGTGTTTTGTGAGGCCCAGAATTTCGCGGGAACTTTCATCGGAAGTTGGCTTAATAGCCTCTCAAACACCTTTTTTTGCAATTGGCCCGCCTCCGATGCGGGAAGCGCGAACTGCAATCGTTGGGTTCTCACCGTGTCGTCGAGAGCAAGATAAACTATGCGAAACTCACACGAATATCCTCCGGAAGGGGATAGAGCATGGCGTCCTATGATTAAAAAATCCGCATTGGATAACTTTCCGAATTCACGAGCGGCCTTCTTATCCGCGTTCCAGAGCGCGCTCGATTCAATTGATTGAAGGTAAACGTCCGTCTCCGAATCCGGCACCAGACTTACAGCACCGAGCGCCTCCATTCGATAACCGGTCGTTATATCCAGCGCAAACGTGAAAGCCGCGTCTTTTTCTCCAAGACCCGCCGTGTAATCCATGAAGGCGACTGTGTGATACGATTCCTGCACCGCAGGTGTAACACGTGGCGAACATGCAAACAACAGAAATACGATGAGCAACGAACGGAACGCTTTGATTCCGCCGAAGCCGTTCTTTCCATTGCTAAACAGGAATCCCTGTAGCCCTGCGTTATTTTGCTTCAATTTTATTCGCCCGTCGTTCCTTTTGCGGCCTTACATCATTCATCTTTCTCCGATATGTTCCAGTCGCGGTTTCATACTCCTGTTAAATTGTAAGTAAATATAATTCGCCGAGTTTTGCGGATATACAAAGCGCCGTTATCAGCAACCGTTATTAAATTCCTTATGTGTTATATATCAAAAAAATTGCCATTGTTTATTAATCGTTTTTCTATAAAATAACTTTTTTACAGTCCCATAGGGGATTAATGAATGTTAGTATGTATTCCATAATATAAATCACACAATTCAGTATCAATTCACTATGGGTATTTTACACCATATTGCAACAAAAGTGCAATCCGCTGCACACTTTTGTTGTGTTTTTAACCCGAATTTCTCACTGTGATACGGGGGCAATGATTCAGAGCGGATGAAATGTAAGGAGGAAGGAACATCTTAGTTGCGAGCGTAAAGATGTATGTACGTGAACGAAAAAAATGCTACGACAACGAAGCTGTTCGCCGCTATGAGAATATTGTGACGGAATCTGTTTTATTGCATTTGGTCGGCGTCATTACAATCCACGAAAAACCAAATCGTTTTTTTCGTGAGAAAAAAATCGTATTCGTGAGTATTCTGATTATCAGCATCGTAAACGAATCATTCTGAAATGTCCGGAAAGGAGAATGGAAGCGTATCCGTCCATTAATAGAGTGGAAGACAAAAACATAAATTGTATTAAATTTCACTTTAATACATTTTGCGGGGCTTTTCGGCTCTTTTGGTGGTTTTCTTTAAAATAATCCTTTTTCAAGGCTTTTTTTGAAAAGTCGCTTTTTGATTCTTTCATTATTTATGTTTATGTTATATCTCGATTAAAATGCATTGAACACGATGGCCGCCTGAATCACTGATCGAAGCAACTGTCTTTCACCAATAAACTCTTGCGAAATGAACTGTTATGAGACTTTTTTTCTTCTTCATTGAGAAATTCGACATCGCACGTAACTCATGGAGACGCAAATGCTTCATCCCAATACCGTTTTTCGTGAATTGATCGTATAAAACCATATATTTTGAAAATAAATGAAAAAACCCTGCAAATAAGCCGTTTTTTGTCACAAATCGATTCTAAGCCACGTTCAAGGAGCAAGGGGTGTTATTATACCTCTGAAATCGCTCAAAACGTCCGTTATCACAAATTATATCGATATATTATAGTTTTTGAGTGTATTCGATGCCGTTATCTTTGTTTTTTGTCCCATATCGTACGGTTCAACCACCTTCGCGTGCCCGGCGTATTCGAGAATCCTGAAAACAAAGTTCTCAAGCTTATCAACCCTGAAGTCAACAATTATTGCGCCGTCGGATTCGGCGACCGCGCGATCCGGCCAACGCTCCAACGCCCATCCGGCAAGCGTCTCATCGAATTTCAGAACAACTTTTAACGGTCGATCTATCATTCGAAGGAATTTATCTTTTTTGAATGATTCGAGGTTGAAACTACTGGGAATTTTGAAACTATCACCGGTGGCTTCGGCGTTTTTAATTCGGTCCATGCGGAAGACTCTCACGGCTTTACGAGTCTCGCACCAGCCGACGAGATACCATTTATCGACGTCGTAAATGAGTCCGTAAGGTTTTATTATGCGACGTTGCGTTTCGCCTCTTGATGCGGTGAAGTATTCAATTTGAATTTTTTCGACGCCTGCGGCCGCTGATATCTTTTCGAGCAAAGGTCTTATGTTTGCCGTATCAGGTTTCATCGACATCCTTTCAGTGAGGCTGTCGATTTCATCGGCTCGCTCCGGTTTCAGGGCGGTCCTGATTTTGTTCAGAGCATTGTCGAGGTTTTTGTCGTTCATGCTCGCCGCCGCGGCGCGCCCTGCGAGGATCACGGCAAACGCCTCCGTGCGCGTCAGCCTGACGGGCCTCTCGAAAAATCCGTATGGATGGTTGATGTAAACCCGCCCGTTTTCTATGTAGGCGTCGAAAAGATGTTCCGGCCCGTACGGAGGAATCCCGCACAGGCTCAGAGTTTCGAGCGATTCCAAAAACTCTTTCGGCGTCATTCCGAGCTCGGCTGCTATGTCGTTTATTTTATCGCCGCGTCTTCTCGATGCGGTGTTCGCGACATCTATCAGACGGCCGACTTTCGTTTGTATCTTAGGTTTAGTCATCAGACGATATTCTTTCGAGAGTGCGCACGATTGATTTCACATAACCGGGCGGGCTCAAAATCGTTGCATTCTCGGCGAATCCGAGAACCCAGCTTATAAAAGCGCTCTCATCCACTGATTTGAAAACCGCAATGTCGCCGTCGGGATCGAATCTCGCGGAATCGAGATCGCCC
>JAKLIR010000112.1 GCA_022709505.1 bacterium
CCGCGAGCGCGGCGCAGCTATGGCCGACTCCGAGAGATACCGAGACCGCGTCTTTAATGAAGTTCACGCCGGTCGGCGTTGTTTTGTTCTCGTTCGTCCCGTTTCCGAGCTGCCCGAAGGTATTGTCTCCCCAGCATTTTATCGAGCCTCCCTTGAAAAAGGGCAACTCCGAGACGACCGCGCAGTGATGCCCGGCGCCGGAGGCGACGAGCCACGAGTTGTCCGAGCCCTCCATCTGGACGGGTATGGTTCGACGCGGGGGGCTGTTTCCGAGCCTCCCAAGCTTGTTGTCGCCCCAGCACCGAATCTTCCCGTTCTTCAGCAATGCGCAAGCGTGCTCCACTCCCACGGATATCTCAACGACGTCGTTCGCGAGAAGAGGAAAGGTCACCATGAATGAACTCATGTTGTCGATCGAATCCTCGGTGCCGATCTTGTCGAAGGCGACCCTTCCCCAGCATTTGAACTTTTCATTCGCGAGAACGGCGCAGGATGAGGATAAGGACACTGCCCCGGCGACATCCGGAATTTCGAGCGGTATTTTGCTTTCTGGCGCGGCGCCCCGGCCGAAAAAGTTTTCTCCTCCGTAGCCCCAGCATTTCACACGACCGTCCGAAAGCGCGGCGCAGGCGAAATCGTATCCGGAGGAAATGGAAACAGCTTTTTCAATTCCTTCCACGAACACGGGCTTCAAACTGTTTTTAGCGGTCCCGTCGCCGAGTTGCCCATATTTGTTGTCTCCCCAGCATTTGACTTTGCCGGAGGAAAGCATCGCGCAAGTGGAGGCTCCCATCGCGGTCACCGACACGGCGTTGTCTATGCCGGCCGCTTCGACCGGTGTCTTGCTGCTTTTTATGCTGCCGTCGCCGAGCTGCCCGTCGCTGTTGTCGCCCCAGCATTTGATTTTGCCCGTCTGGAGCACCGCGCAGGCGTGGGTGGCTTTCGTATCGACCATGACGGCGTCCGTTATTCCGGGGATGAAATGCGGCGCAAGATCCTGTTTTGGGGCTTTCTTCGCGCCGGGGTCTTCCAGTTCGCCCCAGCAATTCACGCGGCCGTCCGACAACGTCGCGCAAGCATAGCCGCTTCCCACGGAGACGGATACCGCGTCCCTGATTCCCGGCGTCTCGATAGGCGCCGCGCTGAATCCTATATCATCGACACCAAGCTGACCGCGGTCATTGCCGCCCCAGCATTTTATGCGGCCGCCCGAAAGCAAGGCGCAGCTATGAGTGTATCCGACGGATACTTCGATGGCGTTGTTTATCCCCGAGACGACACCGGTCGGCGGGGCCTCCCAGCACAATGGTTTCTTCCAAAACGAGACGGCGCAAGTAGGATCCGAATCCACTCGCGCAAGAAAATTCATACTCAAGGGCTTGCTCGGGATTTTCGTCGAATGGGACACCGAGCTTAACAAAGCGTATTTATATCGGCTCGCGGTTTGTACTATGCTTGACTGCAACCGCGATCCGGCCCCCGTTTTCATTGTTAGAATACAAACAAGCGAGATTATGCCGATGACTATTATTAAAACCTTCACCCGCTTCCGGGCGTCTGCCGTGTGCGTCATGTGTCTTCTCCGAAATAAAATAATCGATAATGAATAATTCATCCCGAACCATGAGAATCCGGAAGCAACGATTCAGAGCGAATGAGATGCAATACCTCGGGCGCATTTTGAAATATGTCTCACTTTCACACTAAATAACGCGCCAGCGCCTAAGAAGTAGTGGATCGTTGCCTTTAACATCGCCGCATATTCATTCCTTCATGGACGAATACGGGGTTTACAAATCCCGATTACAAGTTGAATTAATGGTATGTTCGAAGACGCTTTATGTCAAACAAACACGCAGCTTTACCCCATGACGCAATTCACCGATTATTATCGCCATACCAGCGATTGTGTAATCATTGATTAGGCCGCGTATTTACTCCGGCCCGGATGACGGCCGATTAAGGTTTTGATAATGATATGCCCTGACTTCCCTGCTATTCTTCGATCTTGATCGATTTCTCTATGATAGGCTCTCCGTTAAGGTCAAGACCACCCGCTTTTATGGCGCTTATGCCGGTCATTTCAGGTATAAATCCTTGATATAGAATTATCTCACCCTCGTCAGCTTTGATCTCCTTCTGATTAAGTTGCAAGGTTCTCTGCCTACCATCCTTATAACTTATTTCCGAAACGATTGAATTTGGAAGTATCTTCCTGTCAAAAGGACCCACGGTCGCTGTAATCAATCCATCTTTCATTGTTATTTTTATTATTTTTGTTTGCTTTGTGTCCTTCGCGCTGTTTTTGTCGTTTCCTTTCGTTTTTCTGTTTTCAGTGGTTTCAATCTTGCGTTGCTGCTGCTTGCTCTTCATGGCGGCCTTTATGAATACAATAAGTCTTCGCTGTAAATCTCCTATATTCGTGGCCATATCGTCTGTTTTTGCGGACAATGAGTACAATTCTGAAGGGTTGTCATAGCTCATGAACAATTTTCGTGCATAAGAGCTCTTCTTATCCTTCTCAGGCTTTGTATCGACGAACAGCAATGGCCTCGGCCATATCCTCTTCAAAAACAATTCCGGCATAACCGGATACAAAGGGCTCATGATTTTTTCGGAAAACCGCATTTGTTTATACACGCTGTCAGCGTCGTTTTCACTCGGTTTACCATTCTCTAATAAATCCTTATATTCCAACGCATTCATGGCCACAATCGCCCTAATACGGTCGTCAAGACCCGATGCGACTATGGATGCGTCTGCGCCGAGTCCGGACCCGACAACTATATAGCTTTGTGCAACTATATCTTCTAAATTATTCAACATATCCATAAGCCTTTGCATGTCCTGAACCGTTTGAACGAGTATATTTCGCGTGCCGTATGGACCGATCCTTAAGCCGTTTAAATCGTTCGATTCACCGGTTTTATAGCCATACATGGCAAAGCTGACCGTGGCTATTCCATTCCTCGCGAGCACGCTTGTAAGTAAGGACGAATCGTTCGGACTTCCATTTATGTCGTGAGCAAAAATTACACAAGGGAAAGGAGCAGAGCCCGTGGATGGAATATTAAGAGTAGCATTGACCATTCTATCATGTGTGCTTTGAAACGTGATCGAAAACGTGTCGTAATCGAGATTAACCGAATCGACGGGCTGCCTTGAGCTAAGAAGAGGCGAACTTTTATCGTAGCCAAAATATTCGTCGATAGGAATATCCGAAATAGGCGATTGGACATATACTTTGCCCGTTGGCTCATAAGGAGCGGTATTATAACCTTCAATGGACGAAGTAAAGGTAGGCGTGGACGAATTCTTGACATATTCATTAAACCAGTCGAGACATATTTTAAGAGCGTCGTTAATGGGAACTCCATGCCCTGAATCAAACCATATGATCTTCTTGGGAGGAAGGGCTTGCCTGAAGAGTTTGACATTGGAGACAGGGTTGACAAGAATGTCGTGCTTGGCGTTCAACATGAGAAGTGGACGCGGAGCAATAAGCTGGGCAGTGTTAAGAGGGTCGGCAGGAGCAAGGACAACTTTGGCGTCTTTGGCCATAGAGGCGCCTTCGGCGGGGGTAAGGCGAAGTCCGACTTGGGCGACTATGCTATGAGAAATAAGGTAGCTCCAGTCAGCGCCGCCCACTATGAGAACGGGAGCTTTTACCCTTGTGTCCATGCCCGTGAAAAGGGCGCCTATGATTCCGCCCATGCTTCCACCGAAATAGCTGATCTTGTCAGGGTCGACTTCGCCTGAACGACTCTGCAGAAAGTCCACCGCACGGCGCATGTCAACGGCGGTGTTGATCAGTCCATCGCGCATGTGGAAAAGCTCCCTGCTGTACAGTTCCTTTCCCTCGACCTTTCTGTCGCCGTGATACCATGCATCGATAGACATGAGGCAGAAGCCTGCTTTAGCGGCAGGCTCGATGCCGTCGGAGATGTCTTTTTTGCTTCCGGAGTAGCCGTGTCCGAATATCAACGCGGGGAACGGACGCTTTCCTTGCTTCGGGACCATGTACATTCCCGTCACTCTTCTGCCCCAAACACTGTCGTATTCGACCGCGTATAGAATGTAAAGGTCTGATTCTTTCGCGACTTCCATTTTTGGGTTAAGAGGAAGCGCCTGATCGTAAGCATACATATCCGAAATAGGCAAAGATGGAAAACCGGAAGCAGAATGTGCGATCAGCGGCAAGCTAAATAAAAGGAATAGAGTAAAAAAGAGTGATCTGGGAAGTGTTCTGTACAAGGCGGTAACCTCCGATGGTAAGATTGTCCGGATCACATTAGCAAAGCGGACGGTGAAAGGCTCGACCCGCAAATGGTCGGGAATGCGGGTTAACCCGGATTTTTCTGATGAAAAATCCAAGTTAAAGAGAAATATATGCTTTGATGCCTTTGATGCCTTCGAGCGGCATATATCTAAAAGGTTCGGCGGCGCGTCCGGATTCCGGATGTTTATGAGACATTTCCCGGATGAGCGCTTCGCCTTGTTCGGGGGATGAATAGAGCATCCCGAACTGTGAGTTGTGGCAGAGCAGTGTTTCGGCTTTGATTTTCAGGAAATCCTCGATATCGATCCAAGTGTTCGGGCGGTCCGGTTTCATCATGTAAAGGTGTTCGACGGCCCAGAAAGGAAGAGAGTCGTTATCGATGAGATCGTTTTTGTAAAGCGGCAGTTTTGCTATATGTCTTGCGTAAACGGCGGACAGGCCGGCGGCCGTGTGGTCCGGGTGTATTTCATAGTGGAGCCACGGGTCGAACGTGACGAGCGCGTGGGGTTTTTGCATTCTTATGAGGCGAGCGATTTCGACTCGCAGTTCGTCGGTTGGTTTCAGGCCGGTGTCGGGGTAGCCGAGATAGGTGGTGTCGAGCACGCCGAGGGCGCGGTTCGCGGCGGTTTGTTCTTCTTTTCTCAGAGCGGCGAGCGCGGCGGGATCCGTTTTCGGGTCGTCAGAGCCGAGTTCGGCGTTGGTGCAAATGACGTACCTGACTTCCGCGCCTTCCCGAATCCATCGCGCGAGTGTTCCTCCGCAGTAGAAGTCGGCGTCGTCGGGATGCGCGGACACCACCATAACCCTCTTGTTTTTCATGTTCATGTAATTTTCTCCGTTCCGGAGTGCGGCGCGGCGCGCCGGGTTTCGCTCGATGAATTATAGTGTTTCATGCCCGAATGTAACCAGAGGGACGAAAGCAAAATTAACGGACTGTTTTGCCTCCGGCGGCCCAAGGGGAAACTTTGAAAAGTTTCCCCTTGGGAATCCCTTTCAAACTTTTCGCTCGCGCAATTCCGGAGGAACGCCGGAATTGCTTTCATAATAAAGAGAGAGATGGACTGCGGCCGGGTGCGGAGAATGTAAGGAGATAACTTGAGCGAGCAAAGCCGCGTGTACTTTCGCGGCATTGCGGAAGAGAACCCGGATTCGTCAATAGTGCGCCGAATCCAGTGCAATGTTCATAGCGGCGAACAGCTTCGTTGTCGTCGCATTTTTTTGTTCACGTACATCACGGTACGCTCACCGGCAAGATACTCCTTCCGCCTTGCATTTCATCCGCTCTGAATCATTGCTCCCGAATCCAAATTAAGACGGATTAGGGGATGAAAGTTTTGCGGGGGATTCTCAAGGGGGCGCTTTTTCAAAAGCGCCCCTTGAGCGGCCGGGCGTGGCGCTGAGGAAAACGGGATGAGAGTATATCAGGGGCTGACGCGGCAGGTGCGGACGGTTTCTTTTGCGAGGGGCACGGCGGCCGGGGCCACGCTGAGGTAATCGACGCCGAGGGAGACGAACTCGCGAGCGGCGGTTTCATCCGCGGCCGCTTCCCCGCAGACGCTGACCTTTATGTGCGCCGCGCGCGCGCCGCGCACGGTGTGCTCGATGAGCGATAGAACGGCGGGGTGCGCCGGATTGAAGAGGTGGGCGACCGCCGCATTACCGCGGTCCGCGGCCATGCAGTATTGAGTGAGGTCGTTCGTTCCAATGCTGAAGAAATCCGCCGCAGCCGCGAGCCGGTCCGCGCAAAGAGCGGCGGCCGGGACTTCGATCATGGCGCCGAGCTTAGTCTTTTTGCATTCTTTCCCCTCGCGTTCGAGCTCGGATAAACATTCGTCGCGGATTTCGCGGACTGTTTTAAGTTCCGAAATATCGGAGATCATCGGCACGAGGATCAGAAGGTCTCCCGAAGCGGCCGCGCGAAGTATCGCCCTGATCTGAGTTTTCAGCACGTCGCGCCGTTCGAGCAGCAGTCGGATTGCGCGGAACCCGAGGAAAGGGTTTGCTTCGGAGGGGATAGCGAGATATTCCGCGGGTTTATCTCCGCCGATATCGAGCAGCCGGATCGTCACGGGTTTACCGCCGGCCGCGGCCGCGGCCGCGGAGTATTCCGCCGTCTGTTCGTCCTCGGTCGGCATCGTTTTTCGGCCGAGGAAAAGGAATTCGGTGCGGAACAGCCCGATGCCTTCCGCGCCATTGGCGATTGCCGCAGCCACGTCCGCAACCGAACCTGCATTTCCGAAAACCGGAATAACACAGCCGTCAACAGTCACAGCCGGTTCGTTTTTTCTTTTCATTGCGGCGGCTCTTTTTTCGCGAGCGGCGGCTGCAACTGATTCGAATCTCTTTTTCGCGTTTTCGCTCGGATGGATGAGCACTTCGCCTTTTCCGCCGTCGATGGCGATTTCCACGCCGTCGGACGTGCGTTCGAGCAGACCTTCCACGCCTACCACGCAGGGGATTCCGAGGGCTCTCGCGAGTATCGAGGCGTGAGAGGCCGCGCCGCCGCGCTCAGTGACAATTCCCGCCGTGCGTGCGGTGTCGAGAGAGATCGTGTCGGAGGGGAGAAGTTCGTCGGTCACGAGAATGCACGCTGAGTCGTTTTCCGGAGAGGCGGATTTTTCACCTTCGAGTTTTTTCAGTATGCGGCGACCGATATCCTTGACGTCCGCGGCGCGTTGTTTGAAATAGTCGTCCTCCATGGAGTCGAACTGAGCGGCGAGATTTCGGATTGCGCCGGCCACGGCGCTTTCGGCGGTCAGGCCGACGGTGATTCCATCCGCCACGGCGTCTTCGAGCGCGGGGTCTTCAAGCATGAGGGCGTGCGCGGCGAAGATTTCCGCTTCGGCGCGGCCGAGTTTCTTTTCGGCGGCCGCCTTGAGGTTTGAAATTTCCACGGCCGCGGAAGACACGGCGGAGCGGAACCGTGCTTTTTCCGCCTCGGGGTCGGCCGAGTGCGCGTCCGGGATATCGAACGATATTCTTTTCATTACGCGGGCCGGGCCTATCGCCGCGCCGGACGACGCCGGAATTCCCGCCAGTGCTATCATGTTTTATCCCAGCCCTTCGGCGAAATTGGTCTCGATCAGGCCTTTGAGCCGTGCGACGGCTTCGTTTTCGTCGGGGCCGTCGGCGCACAAGGCAATCGTCGCCTCGGTTTTCACACCGAGCGTCATGATCCCCATGATGCTCCTCGCGTCGGCTTCCTTGCCCGCGCATTTCACAATTATTTTGCTGTTGAATTTTTTCGCCTCGGCGACCAGTAGCGCGGCGGGCCGCGCATGGAGTCCCGTGGGGTGATTTATCACAACTTCCGCTTCGATCATTTCAGCCTTCTCCCGAGAAGTTATATTCCCGTGTTTTCCGCGTGGCGTCGTCCGTCGGCGGAAAACACTGAGGAATTTATCCGTATTCGAGTTTATTCTATCACTAAACTCGTATTCGTCGATAGCCCGCCGAATCCGGAGCAATGTTCATAGCGGCGAACTGCTTCGTTGTCGTCGCATTTTTTCGTTCACGTACATCCCGGTACGCTCACTTCAACAATGCTCCTTCCGCCTTGCTTTTCATCCGCTCTGAATCATTGCTCCCGAATCCAATGGCGGATTCGGGCTAAATCCACTTTTCTCTTATACACGGGAATAGAAATCCGCTTTTCGCCGGCTTCCCGCTCCCGCCGAATCCGGAGCGGTGTTTTTCATAATCGCGGATTCCTGATACACTATATGCGGATTAACCCGGAATTTTTGCCGGGGAAAATTCGGGACATCGTAAAAAGGGCGATTTACCGCGTTGCATGATAATATAAGGAAATCAATATAGGAAAGAATTGCCATGTGCGGGATTTGCGGGATATACAACCCATGGGGATTGGACGCCGAGGACGGTGCGGCGCTCGGGCGCATGACCGAAGTGCTGGCGCACCGCGGGCCGGACGATTCGGGCTCGCGCGCGGATTCGCACGCGGCGCTCGGGCACACGCGGCTCAGCATCGTTGACATCGACGGCGGGGCGCAGCCCATGGGAAACGAGGACGGATCGGTGTGGGCCGTGTTCAACGGCGAGATATATAATTTCGAAGCTCTGCGCGCCGACCTCGTCAAGAAGGGGCACCGGTTCCACTCCCGCTCAGACACGGAGACCCTCGTTCACGGCTATGAGACGTACGGCGAAGACCTTGTGATGAAGCTGGACGGGATGTTCGCGTTCGCGGTGTGGGATTCACGTTCGCGGCGTTTGCTGCTCGCGCGGGACAGGGTGGGCAAGAAGCCGCTTTACTACGCGCGGGCGGGCGGGCGGCTGCTGTTCGCGTCCGAGATAAAATCCATCCTGATGCACCCGCGGGTCTCTCGCGCGGCGGACCACGATTCGCTGATGCACATAATGTCGTTCCAGCATGTGCCCGGGGAGGCCACCGCTTTTCAGGGCATCCGAAAAATGCCGCCCGCGCATTTCATGGTTGTCGGCGGCGACGGCCCTGTGGAAGAAACGCCGAGACGGTACTGGTTCCCGCTCCATATAAAAGCTGAAAAAAACTCCGCGGGGGACGGTCTC
>JAKLIR010000113.1 GCA_022709505.1 bacterium
CAGAACCGGCCTCGGCGAAACGTGGGCGATATATTCGACCGGGTCTATCGGCTTGAGTATCTCAAGCGCCTGATCCAGCGTGTACCCGAGGTCCTGAATCTTATTCACTGTTTCCTTGAATTCCGGAAGTTCCGCCTTATTGAAAACAGTGGCGAGGTCTCCCGCTCCGTCCGCGAGCACGACCACTTTGAACCTGTCGTCCACGGCTGTCGCCACGGCGCCGGTCAGGGACCCCATCGATATGCCGAAATATGCGCACCGTTTCATGTCTATATCCGGTCTCGACGCGAGGTAATCGAGTCCGCGGCGCGAGTCGATCACCTGCTGAACGATGTTCTGCCGCGTGTCGTTCGGATTGAATTCGAGGATGTTGCGTCCGGGTTTTTCTCTCTCGCCCTTATGGATACCGTCGATAGCGAGCACGGCGTATCCGTACAGCGCCCATTTCGGAGCGAATCCGTCGGCAAGCGATTTATCCGACTGAAGCCAATGCATAAAGAAGATCACCGGCCACGGCGGTCCGTTCTGCTCGATCGCCCTTCTGTCGTAGCCTTTCCTGTATTCCTCCGAAAGCCCTTCCGCGTATTTCTTTATATTCTTCGGCACATATAAAAACGCCGGCACCCTCTCTCCGTTCGCGCTGTTATAAAACACGTGGTATTTCACATAGTTTTCTCTCTCTTCGAGCACTTTCACTTCGGGATTCAGAGGCTGAGACTTGTCGTAATCAAAATCGGCTTTGTGTTTTTCAAAAACCGATTGCGCGACGCAATTCGACGCCGCAAACAACATCATCGCCCCGAAAACCAGTGCTACCGTGAATATCCTTCTCATCTCTGCGTTCCCCCCCGCCCTTTTTGGTTGACAAACATTAGCAAAGCCGTAATAACATTACCATAGTGAAGACCGGATTTCAAACAATAATACCGGTCGAAAATGCCTTTTGAAAGGGATTCCCGCCGGGAATTCCCATACAAATAATGAACGCGCCGGGGCGTTTCTTTCACTGCCTCGAAAGAATTGAGCCTTAGGCTCAAGACGCCTGAACCGTCCATACCGGAGGAAACTAATGAAAAGCATTAGAACCATGATATGTATCGTATTGTTCGCGGCGGTCGCTCCCGCCCTGCTTTGCTCCAGAGCTAACGCCGTCGAGCCCAAGACCGTGGGCTACGCGAAAATCGAGGAATTAATGAGCAAGCACCCCATGATCGTGAAATGGAAGAAAGAGTTCGATTCGATAAAGACCAAACGCGAGAAAGATGTTGAGAAGAAAATTATCGATAAAGTCGGAATCAAGGATAAGAACAACATGACCGACGCTCAGAAGAACCAAGCGCGCATGATGCTCGCATCGGAAAACGAGAGATTCGCGAACGAAATGCAATCGAAGAATGATGAGAAGCTGAAAAAGGCGGAAGACGACATAAAGACGGCTGCCGCGGCAGTGGCTTCGAAGAAAAATCTCACCTTGATACTCGATCGGTCGGTCGTGGTTTTCGGCGGAGTTGACGTGACGAACGATATCCTCGATATCATCAAGAAGAAATACGCGTCTAAATGACGTTGCTTTTCAATGTGCTTCGGAGGTGATGCATGGAAAGAGTGGATGTGGCGATTGTCGGTGCGGGGATAGCGGGATGCCTTGCCGCCCGTAACTTAGCAAGACAAGGGAAAAAAGTTCTCCTCATAGAACGTCTTCCGAAAGACAGACTCGGACATAACTGGTGGGACAGCGTTGAAGAATGCGTCTTCGCCGAGGTCGGCCTTCCGAATCCGGTTCCGCCTGAAAGAATGAATCCAACCGGCGCGGTTCGAATCTTTTCTCCAATGGAGACTGTGAATTTCGTTTCGGACGCGCTTTCATACAAACCTAACGTCAATCGCAGACACCTCGCCCAGCGACTTATCGGATACGCCCTCGACGCTGGATCGAGATTCATCGACAGAACGGCCGCCGTCGGCCCCGTGATCGAGAACGGCGCGGTTACAGGTCTAATTTACAGAACCGCGGACGGTTCAACCACCCAAGTCAACGCTAAAATCACCATAGACGCATCCGGCATGTCCGGCGTACTCAGATCAAAGCTGCCCGAACGAAAGGAATTCCCGCGTTTCATCGCAAGGGAAGACACTTTCGTAACATGGCGCGAGATTCGTGAAAACCAAGGTATGCCGGAAACCGAGAGCATGCTCGTTTTCGGCAAGCAAAACGGCGTCCGGTGGATAAAGAGAGCGCAAAAAGGATATGTGGATTATTTCGCGGGAACGATAAACAACAACGGCCGCCCGAGCCCGCACGCTATCGTGAGGGAAATGCTCGAAGCCACAACCGGCTACGGCCCGGAAATATTGATGGGCGGCTACGGAGCCCCCATACCCGTACGGCGCGAATTCGATTCGCTCGTCGCGAACGGGTTCATGCTGACCGGTGACTCAGGGTGCCAGTGCAATCCCCTCGACGGATCGGGAATCCTGAGTTCGCTTTTAGCCGCGCACCACGCTTCACGTGTCGCTCTCGAAGCTCTCGACGCAGGGCGTTTCGACGAAGAAGCACTCTGGCCATACAATCCCGCATACAAACGCACCCAAGGCGCCAAATATTCACCCAACGAAATGATCCAGAAGTTCTTGCTTGCGGCGCCGAAGCCGAGCCTCGAAGCACTGTTCACCAAGGGAATTCTTTCAAAAGACACTTTCAGGCAGGACCCCGATAAACCCAAGCAATCGAAGCTCGCCATGCTTCCAAAAATATTGAAGCTCGGCATCGTGAAGCCATCCTTCACGGTCAAACTCGTTAAAGTGTTTTCCGCCGTGGACAAGTTCGGGGAACATTACAAGCAATTCCCCGAGAATTACAACCCCGCGGAATTCGATCTTTGGGCGACGAGAGCGAAGCAATTGTTCGACATCTCAAGAGGCTGAAAGTTAAAGGACGGAGCCCGCGAAGCGGCTTCCCGCGCCCGCACGGACTGTTATTTTATCACGAATATCGGATTGCTGATCAGCAACACTCGCCAAGCGGCTCTCGCTTCAAGCCTGTAATAGGACATGCCGGCTTTTTTCGGATTCGCATCTTCGTATCTAATTGAAAGCGGCGATCTGCCGGCATAGCGACCGACGATTTCTCCGTTCCTGTACAGAACCGCTTTTACTCTCATCCCTTCGGGTATCGATCCGACCACCGCCCGCACTGTCGTTCCTCCGGACGATGTTTTGATCGTTTCGCCCGATTCCGCGATCCCGTCGCCGGACCTAACATTGAATTCTTTCAGTCTCAACGTATATCCGCGATCGTTCCTGACCGAGTACATCCTTCCATGCTTAAACGAATCGAGTATCGCATCTTCCGTGTTACTCTTAGCGAAGAACACCGTTATGAAATCGTCGATCTTCCCGGGAAGTATTCCGTAGAAGTCGATCTCGCCCACGTTCCAAGGCGGACTTTTTCGTTTTCCCGCTGTGAATTCCGACAGCATTCCATCCCACTCCCTGCACGGGCAGCCCTCGCCGGAGCAGCTTTCCGTCGGGCATGGCGCGGCGGTGAAACCTTCGGTGCCTTCCACTGCATCGAAATACGGCGCCCCATCGGCGAAAATCTCCAAGTGTGAAGGAAGACCCGGTATCCCCGCCAAAGGCCCCGGTAGGAAGTTCCTTCCTTCGAATTTTCTGTTCATGTCGGCATGAGGATGGCCCCACGCGGAAATGCCGCCGCGATCGTTCACATAATCGATCATCCTCTGATATGGGGCTAAGCCGTATTTATGCCCATAAGGATCGAAAGGAAACCGCTTGAACGGATACCAAAGAGATGCGAGCGTGACGGCGAGCAAAAACAGCACGACCGACAATGGCCTGTACGGGTGGACGTCATAAGAGAATTTCTGTTTACGCCAAAGCCCGACCTTGAATGATTTCTTCCTTTTCTTTGCAAACACGACGAATGCGCCCGCACAAAGCGCCGCGCATATAAACAAGTGAAAGGAACCTGAGAATCCGAATTTCCCCGCACCCTCGTTTCCTATTATGGGTAGATGTTTCCAATCCGAATCTTTTTTAAGCCCCACGACGAGCATGTCGCGGTCCCATTCGAGCATCCTCAGTTTACCATCAGCCAAACGACCTTCCCATCTGTAAAAAGGGGACACCTCGGCGCCCGGAATCAGTAGCACATCCGGTCGCTCCCGCCCCACTTTTTCAAAACGAGCCCTATACTCTGCGTACTCGGTGAGTTTTATCGATTTTCTCTCGACCGTCACCCTCGCCAATCCCCTGAACGGGGCTATGCCGTACGTCCATCTGGTGTCCGCCTTGTCGGTGACGATCACCGCCCTCAGCCCGGCGTCATGCGCAAGCGAGGATATCTCTTCAAGAGTATATCGGCCGCCGCTCGCGTTCGTATGAACGTGATAAGCCGCAGGTATTTCAATCCATCGTTCAGTCATTTACTTCATATCCGTACGTTCTCAAAATATCATCCGATGCCGGCGTCGTTTCTTCGAATAAATACGATGAATCCTGAACATACACCGCCATGTATAATATCTTCCTGATTTTCAGCGATATGATGCATGGTAAATTCATAAACACAAAAGTGTTTTACATAACTCGATATGGAAAAAACATTGGATTCCCGTCTATACCAGCTTTGCGAGTTTCACGAGGTGAGTCTGATATCCCTGATCCTGATTCTTGTACATCTCGGTCGCGATCGCCTGTTCGACGATTCCGCCCACTATCGGTATCTTCAGACTCAACTTGCCTTCCATGATCTGAATAATCCTGCCGTCCTTCTCCTCATACGTCCACACACCTTTGCAGTGGAACAGATGTTGAAGGAAAAACGGGATTATCTCGAATGTATAAACGCGCCTCGCGGGGTCCCATCGGCCCAACTCCCGCCATGTGAGCATTTTAGGCGAGATGATTTTTTGAGCAATCGGTGGAATCTGCCCGTGCGCGCAATATGTATATTCGATGTCCTGCCGCCCATCCGGATGTTCGAGAAAATGCGTGCGTTTCACGCTCGTGACGTTGGGCATTTCGGCATAAGTATCAGGATTCTGTGTAAGGTCGTAATGCGTGACTTTCAACACAAGATCCATCGGATAGCTAAACTCATATTTCCTATATATCCTCAAAACAAATCTCCTTCGGGTATATCGCCAAAAGTGATTTTAATCCCACGCCAATGCTAAATCAATAGAGAAAAATCCGATTCCAGCAAAACCGTTCCGCCGCGGAAGCCGAAACGTATGCGGAAAAAACCCTTCACTCGACTTCCATGAACATTTCTTTCTTCGCGCCGCAGATCGGGCACTGTTCCGGAAGCTCGCCGTCGGCCACATATCCGCACACCTTGCACACGAAATACCGGGTGTCTTTCTCGTTCACCATGTGATCGAGCGCTTTCTTGTACAACGACGCGTGGATCTCTTCCACGTCACGTGCATGAGTGAACGCGATTGCGGACGCTTGATCGCCTTCCTCAACAGCTTCTTTTATAAACTGAGGATAAACGTTTTCATTGACTTTCGTTTCGCTTTCAAAAGCGTACTTGAGATTGTCTTCCGTGTTACTGACAAGTTTCATGTTTCGAAGATGCCGCGTCGCATGAACTAATTCCGCCTCGGCGATAGCTCTGAAAAGTTTGGCGATCTGGGTGTATTCCTCTTTTTCCGCCTGCGCTGCAAAGGCCTTAAGTCTTACAAAAGCTTTTGCTTCCCCCGCGAACGCCTCCCTGTTATTCTGCTGAGTTTTCGACATGTAATCCTCCTCAGATTGAGATATTCACAATCTTTTCAACCATATCCACGACCGGAACGGTCACGGCGTCCTTGCCGAGCAAATCGTTCGCCACATACTGGGGAAACGATCTGTATTTAAGAGTCGCGCGGAATTTCAAAGGCCCCTTCAAGACCTTCGGAACGGTGAATAGAATATCCCGCGCGGCTGAACCACGCGGCGGTATCGTTCTGTTGTAATCGAATTTCACCATCCTCCACGGTTTCAATGTCGGTTTGCCGTCCGTGTCGAGAACGGAACTGTTGAATATAATCGCATCGGCGCCGAGGTCGCCGTTTTTATCAAGCGCTCCGGAACGGTAAACAGTCCGGCCGGCGCCGTCGGTTACTTCAACATCGAGCCACATCTGCCGCAGCATCGACAGGCTCGTCGGAAGATTGTGGCCGGCCGCTACGTTGTTAACCCTCACCGTTACCTTGGTTTTCGCTCCGGGCGAGACTTTTTTCGGAGCGGCCAGATCCAGCGACGCCGCGAGTTTCAGCCTCTTCACCGCTATTCCCGATTGCTTATCCCCGCCGAGCATTTTCGTCAAGGCAAAATTGCCGCCCACGAATTCGTGATTGTGAATGTTCGGCCTTTCCGGGCCGATCTCCGACGCCTGCCCGGGATTGTCCTTCCTCTTCATAGTCCTCGCGGTTTCCTCGAGGTTCTCAACCGGTATCATGTGGCAGTCCTGACAAACCAGCCCGTTTTGCGCGTAAACCGATTTTTTCCATTCGTCGTAAGTATGCTCGATCATCAATCCCGACTTCGGATCCATCACGTTGTGGCAGTTCCCGCAGAGTTCGGCTTCGGTGTGTATCTCGGAAAACACCGTCTGGTGGAAAGGTGAATCGGAATCCGATAGAGGGCCTTTCTTCACATCTCCGGGATCGACCGTGAACGCCATGTTGAACGGCTCGCCCAAGGTGGTTTCGTTAAAATGGTTCGAAGCGACGGTGTGGCAAAAATCGCATTGCACTCCCGCCGCGGAAACAGCGTCGATTTTCGGAATGTCGTCCGGCGTCATTATCACGCGTGCAACTGTGCCCACGGGCGTATGGCAGCCGAGGCATTCGTTCCCGAGTTCCGGCCCCACTTCGGAAAACGCCCTCTTCCACTGTTCGCGCCACACGGGGTCCTTGAACGAATTGGAGTGCATGGACCCCTTCCACTGTTCGTGTTTGCCCGCATGGCAGCCGCCGCACGTCTCGTCGTCAGTGTAATCGGAGACTTTTACTTCGCGGCCTCCCATAACTCTTATGAGCGTGGGATTGAACGGAAACTTCGAGGTATCATAAAATGCGTTCCCATTCCCCGTCGCCGCCGCGAGCATAGCCGCCGTGACTAAAAATGAGAATGCCGCTAAAACACATAATGTCTTTTTCAAAATATTATCCATATTGGACGCCTTATTTAAAACATCTAAAATCTTTTACACCGGTTCATATATCCTTGAATCCGTCGGTTATCACCGCAATCTGAGCGAATTTATCTCCGACCGCCTTCAAGTCCTCGCCCATGCGGTAAGTGTCCTTGTCGAGCCTTCCGGATGGGTTGAGTTCTCCGATAACGTTCTTTTTATTCAGATCGGGTTTTTCCTTCGCGTACGGCCACAGCCTGAACGAGCCGCCCGTTATCTCGTCTATCAGCGTAACCTTTCCATCTATCAATCCGTATTCGAGTTTGAAATCGACGAGTTGAACGCCGAACTTAGCGAACGCGGCTTCGAGGAGTTCGAAGACCGCGACGTTCATATTTCTCATATCCGCGTACTCACTCGATTTCTTCTCCCGGATCATGAAATCGATGTATGAATCGTCCAGCATGGGATCGTGCAGAGGGTCGTCTTTGTAATGGAACTGCACGACGGGCGGATCGAACCTGTCCCCTTCCGCCACCTTGCTCCACTTCAAGATGGATCCCGCGGCCACTCTCCGCGCAACAACTTCGAGGTTGATCTTATGGTCGAGTTTCTTTACGATCGTGACTTTTTCCTCGGGACTTTCCACATAGTGGGTACGGACTCCGTGTCGGTTAAGGTACTCGAATATGTTCTTATTAGTCCGCCAGTCGATCAGAGCCTTCCCTTGCATTACGTCGTGTTTCACGCCGTCTCCGGCCGTTATATCGTCTTTGAATACCATGAACACGGTCTTGGTATTCGCCGAGTTCTCATAAATGACCTTTGTTTTTCCCTCGTTGATTTTTTTCATACCTGAAAAATCGATCGGCATAGCGCAGCCTCCATACAAAAGATTAATTCCGGATTCGTCGATAGCTCGTCGAATTCGGGCTTATTATTATAGCATACGGATCGATTCGCCCGGTACGGCGAATATCCGTTGCTTAATCCTTCAGATTCCCAACTTCTTTTCCATGAATGACTTTTTCGCGATGAAATTCTTTTTAAGGTCTTCCACTATCGCCTTGGCGATCACATCCCCCACGAGCGGAATGCCTATCGACACCATTCCCTTTTCGCAAACTTTGCAACAATCACCGTCTTTTTCCAGCCACGTTGTTCCCGTTATTTTCACGAGTTTTTCCATCCCCGGAACCCGCGTGCTCCATTGGCTTTTCATTGTCGCCGTGTCCCATTCCGACGTAACGAAACTTTTCTCTTTCTTATCCTTCATTATTTTCCCGTTGGGGGCCCTGCTGGGGTCCACGCGCTCCGTGGTGATTACCACTTTGCCGCCTTTGTTTTCGGCCGAAGACTTCGCCGTGAACGCGCCGTCCACGATAGCTTCCTCCTGCGCATATTCGGCGGTAGTCATGAGTCCCAGCAAACGTTCGGCGGATGCCGACACCTTCACCTGCGCGTCGTAGCTCTTCATTTTTCCGTCCCCTCTCTATGTAATCTCATAATTCATATCCGAAAATGACTCCGTCGCGAAGTCTGAATTCGACTCCGTTCCCGGAAGAAACATTTTCCTGTTTAAAGTTTTTATAAACTATCGCGTCGATTATATACGGTCTCACTGAA
>JAKLIR010000114.1 GCA_022709505.1 bacterium
CTTCTTCAGGAAGGGCTTTTTTTATACAGGATCCGTCGTACTTTTTGTGAATCCGGTTCAAATCCGCCGGGTTTCGGCGCGAGTTCTGATTTCCAGTTCTATTTTGCTCATAAGTTTGCGTTGTTCTTTATTGAGTTCGCCGGCGACGACCTGTTCGAGCAGCCCGCCGATGCCGGGTATTCCTATGTTGATGGCGGACGAAATCTCCATCGTTACGCCGCCCGAACCGTTCAGATATCTCTTGCGGCCGCGAACATCGACAACGCTCTGAAAGAAGTACGGCAAGACCTTGAAATCGAACGTAAGCTTTTCCGGGTCCCATCTTCCCATCTGCCGCCACGCAAGCATCTCGGGCTTAATCATCCTTCGAGCAAAAGCGGGAAGGCGATCCTTGGATTTCACGGTGAATTCCACGTCGTGGCTCCCGTCCCCGTGTTCGTCGAACCGGATCAGGTTTATTTCCTCCATCCCCAGCATTTTCTTGTAGCCCGGTATGTTCCGTATGAGATCGAAGTGCGTGACCTGAAGCACGAAGTCCAGAGGGTAGTCCAGTTTCAAGCTGTTAGTTACCGTTTGCATTTCTCTTGACCGGGTTGATTTACTGCTGTTCCTTTCGAATATTGGCTGAGATTATATCAACAACTTCGGCAACATCAAAAGGCTTCTGCACGAACGCCAGCGCTCCCTTGTCGAGCAATGTGGAAGCGTCGCCCTCGATGCTGTATCCGGAACACAGAATTATTTTCGCCGCCGGGTTCAACTCTTTCAGGGCGTAAAAGATTTCCGTACCGCTCATTTCAGGCAGGAGCATGTCCATCAGGATGACATCCACCTCTTCCGCTTTTCCCCTGTAATAATCGATTGCTTCCGGCCCGGATAGCGCCGTTGTTATTTTGAAACCCATTTCCTCGAACAAATCCTGCATCATCTGAACGAAGTCACGATCGTCGTCGATTATCAGCAAGTTGCCCTTGGCGGTTTTTGAGACCGTTTTCCGCTCCTCGTCAGTCGCGATGTCAATGGAATCCGCGGCGGGAAGAAACACGCTGAACGTCGTCCCCTCGCCTTTCTCCGACCGCACTTTAATAAACCCGCCGTGCGCCTCGACTATACCGTGGCTGATGGACAAGCCGAGCCCCGATCCCTTCCCTCTGTCTTTTGTCGTGAAGAACGGCTCGAATATTTTATCGATGTTATCCTTATCGACGCCCGTCCCGGTGTCTTCGATATCTATCACGACATATCCGCCGCCGCGCAAATTCCGTTCCGCGGCGGTTGCGCCGTCCATGAATTCCTCGTATATCCTGATCTTTAATTCACCGCCGTGTGGCATCGAATCGCAAGCGTTTAGGCATATATTCAGAAGCGCATGGAATATCTGGTTCGAGTCGGCGTTTATCCATAAGCCGTTTTCCCCGCATTGATAGGTGATGTTTATTTTCGAGGAAGTCGTGCTTTTCAACACATCCATTACGTCGGACGCGATGTCGTTCGGATGTATCGTTTTCACATTGAGCTTTTCCTTGCGGGCGAAAGTCAAAAGCTTCATCGTGAGGTCTTTGGCCCTCCGGCTTGAATTCCGGATGCGCTCGAGCTGCTTGATTATCGGCGCGTCGCCGGGGGTTTTGCTTATGAGCAATTCGGCGGTTCCGCTTATGGTCGCTATTATGTTATTGAAATCGTGAGCGATCCCTCCCGCGAGCTGCCCTATCGCCTCCATCTTCTGCGACTGGTTAAGCTGCTGGCGTAACTCCTCCTTGTCGGCCTGAGACCTGACGCGTTCCGTGATGTCGGAAAATACTCCGTCGGCATAGAACACCCCGCCTTCTTCATACGTTGAGATCGACCTGTCCCTAAGCCAGATCCACTGCCCGTCTTTCCTCTGAAATCTGTATTCCTGCTCATAGGCGACATTCTTCGTAAAAAGGGCCGCGAACGACTTCTTGACCCTTTCAGCATCGTCCTTGTGAATCCTGCTGAACCAGATGTTCACATCCCTGTAGATTTCCTCGGGTGTGAACCCGATCACCCTCGAAACGTTCGGACCTATAAAGGTCGTGTTCCCATATTGATCGCTCGTCCAGACGACCGCTGGAATGTTGGAGATTACCGACGCATGTTTCTTTTCCTGCTTTTTCAGCTCCCGCGTTCTCTCCTCCACCAACTTCTCGAGATGTTCCCGGTAATTATTCAACTCCTCTTCGGCTTTCACGTTTTCGGTTATGTCGAATTCGATTCCGTTCCAGACTATCTTTCCATCGCTTTTCTTTTTCGGATGTGAAATGAAATGCGACCATCTGATTTCTCCGTTGGGACACACGACTCTCGTCTTGACGTTGAACGTCGATAGGTTGCTAAAAGCCTTTTCCTCCTCTTCTCTCAGCCGTTTATAGTCGTCCTTGTGAAACCTGCCGTAAATGAGACCGGCGTCCGCCACGCCCTCTTCGGGGGTTATGCCGTAAAAAAACTTAACCTTGTCGCTGAGATATGTAATCTTCCTTCCGCCGTCGGGCAGTATCATCGCCTGATAGATCATTCCGTTGAAGAGATTGTCATTGATCGATCTGATGAAAGACTCCGTATTCCTGAGCGCTCTCTCCGTTTTCTTGTGCTCCGTGATGTCTCGCGAAATTCCGAAAACCCCGATCGTATCGCCGTCCGGTGAAAGCACGGGGCTCAATTTAATCTCCATGTCCATTCTTACACCGTTGTGGTTCACCCAAAATTCATATACGTCCGGCTCTCCCGAGTCGAGCACGTTCCTCATCTGACGGTCCCATATCTCGGATACGTCCTTCGGAAATCCGATCTCTTCGTTTGTTTTTCCAACGCAGTTTTCCTCTGTCGATCCCGTTACTCCTATAGCCGCCTTGTTGGCGTAGATGAGCCTTAGCTCTTTGTCGAATAACATAAAAAAGTCGCCGGAAAAATCGTTCACCATGCGAAACAATTCTTCCTTCTTTCGAAGCTCCGCGATCCGTCGCTCCAACTCTTCATAAGTCGGTTTCATTTCAGACATGATAAAACCTCAAAAACATATATCTTATTGGAATGATCTTGGGGAAGTTTACCGTTTATGCGATTGCCGGTCAATCAAGACCAACCATCGAGGATTCTAATTCATAAAGAGAACACGGCCTCGGCGAAACGACTTACGTTGTACATCATTGGATTTTAAGATTCTTACTTCACGGGAAACTCATCAATAGTACAGGTCTCTATCGTCCGTTTCCTTGATCCGGTTCAGTCGGGATATGATATCCCTTTTTCTGGCGCCGTCGGGAATCTCCGCCAGTCCCCTGTCAACCGCGCGGAGCCCGGCCTCCCGTGTTTCAGGAGACGCGTAATCCACCAGATATTCCGTCAACGTGGAGAGAGCGTTCGGGGTGCAAAATTGCTCTATAAAGCCCGGTATGGCGTATTCCATGAAATTCTCGCCCGTCCTGCCGAGCCTGTAACATGCCGTGCAGAAGCTCGGGATGTAGCCGTCCTCGATAAGTTCGTGCATAGTTTCATCGAGAGAACGGATGTCGCCGAGCGAAAACTGCTCCCGGTCCAAAACTTGGGAATCTCCGAATTCAGTGTAGCCGCCGAGTTCCACCCTGCTTCCCGCGTCGATCTGCGAGACTCCGAAAGCCATGATCTCGCGCCGCAGTTCCGGCTGCTCGCGAGCGGTGAGAATCATTCCGGTATAGGGGACTGAAAGCCTTAGTATCGCCACAAGGCGTTTGAAATCGTAATCGCTGACGCAATAGGGCCATTCCATGTTTACGCCGCTCGCGGGCCTAAGGCGGGGGAAACTGATCGTGTGCGGGCCGACTCCGTATTTTCCCTGTAAGTGCAGAGCGTGCGCGACGAGCCCCATCACCTCGAAACGCCAGTCGTACAACCCGAACAGCGCGCCCACTCCCATGTCGTCGCATCCGGACTCGAACGCCCGGCTCAGGCTGTCGAGTCGCCACATGAAATCGGACTTCATCGTGCCTTTAGGATGCATCTTCGCGTATGTCTCGTGATGATACGTCTCCTGAAATATCTGATACGTGCCTATCCCGGCCGCTTTGATCGTCTTGAAGCCTTCGTGGTCCAGCGGCGCCGCGTTTATGTTCACCCGCCTGATTTCGCCGTGCCCGACCTTCGTCTCATACACCGTCCTCACGCACTGCGCCATGTATTCCGGCGAATACTCCCTATGCTCCCCGAAAACCAAAATCAGTCTTTTATGCCCTTTGTTCTCAAGAGCTACAACCTGCTCCTTAATCTCCTCGAAATTCAGAGTTCTTCTCACCTGTTCCGGATTGCTCCTCCGGAATGCGCAATACCGGCAGTCGTTCACACATTTATTCCCGAGATATAGCGGCGCGAACAGCACTATCCTGTTGCCGTACACCTTACGCTTGAGTTCTCTCGCGGCCTCGAATATTTCTTCGACCAAATCCGGCTGATCGGCATTTAGAAGCGCGGCCGTCTCCTCCAAATGGAGCGGTTCCTTCGCAAGACTTTTCGCTATGATTTCCCTCACTCGCGCCGGATCGGTTTTCGAACGTTCCAGCAGTCCGTTGATTTGCCCGTCGTCGATAAAATCAGTCGCGTTCCGGCTCAGTTCCGACGACATTTTTTTTCTATTTTGCTCTGTTGTAGTTTTCACTTTGCTGTTTTAGCCCGCTATACGTTCGGGTTATCCTCCTGTATTTTGCATCCGTACTATAGCACTTCACATAATGAGTGTAAAACATTTCCCCGCCTTACACCACAAACCACGCGCTACCCCCATTTGTCTTCATTCGTAACGCTTTTTCCGCATCCCAATGTTCAAACACGCGATTCCATAAAAATGTTCCTTTAAAATGAAACTAATACACGCAAAGAGGTTTTTCACAAACGAGACGGCGGCCGCCTTCATATTGTAAAGACACAGCCCGGGCACTAAACTAATTCCAAAATCGAACTAAAATCGGCGGTGCGCCGGAGGCGGGAGAAACGCCCCGGTTGTTCAAGCCGTTTCGCGAAAGGGATAAATGAAATGCCGAAAAATATCAAGAAGATGTTTCTTGCCGCGTTCTGCTTGGCTTTTTCGATGTACGCCTGCACGAGCGCGCTCGCGTCGCGGACTCTTTCCGAATGGGACTTCTCGAAAGGCGCGCAGGGCTGGACCGGCAACGGATACCTTCGCCTCGATAAGCCGACTCCGGAAGGCATGAGAATAAAGAGCATCGGGGTGAACCCTCTTATGAAAAGCCCGGTGCTCGATTACCCGTCCGGGCTGTACGTGCGCGTGACATTCAGGCTGAAAGCCGAGAGCGGCGCCGCCGGATATGTTTACCTCGGAAAAGATTACAACGAGCGCGAACGTGTGAAGTTCTTGATTTCCAAGCCGGGCGACTGGCGCGACTATTCGTTTTTTCTTCCGTCATCGGAGAAGCCTCGACTGTGGATATCGCCGATAGACGGCGAAGGCAAGGGCGAAATTGCTTGGATTCGCGTCGAGAGCGCGGCGCGGATCGAGCCTCCCGTCTCGGCGAAACCGCTTCGAGCAACTCCCGCGACCGGAAAAAGCTTGAAAGTTAAATCCGGAGGGCTTGTGTTCGCTCACTTCGGGCGTTCATGGGACGACTTCGCGGTTTATGTGAACGGAGTGGAGATGGCCTCATCGCGCTCAGGCGGCGTCATCGGCGCGATGATCGGCGGAAAACCTGAATGGCTCGATGTTTCACACGCGAAATTCGCCGTCCGAAAAGAGAAGAATTCACTGGTCATGACCGCGGAGATGAAAGACTCGCAAGGGGTGTCTTGGAAGCTGAAGCGCAGTGTATCCCCGGGCGCGAAGCCCGGTTCGATCAAGGTTTCGGCGGAGCTTGCTGCGGGACGGAACCGAAACGTTACGCACATGCCGTGGCTCACGCTTCTGCCGGGGCTCGGGACTTTCGGCGAGCATAAAAAACAGGCCCTCTTCGCCGGACTCGAATATCTCGCGGATGAACCGAGCGGAAGCGAGGCGGACCTGACGGGACCGGATCACATCCGCATAGCGCCCGACCCGGTGAAGATCACCTTCCCTCTCATGGCTTTGGCGATTAAAGGAAAATACATCGGCGTGATATGGGACCTCGCCTCTGACGTGACGGCGGTTTTCGATACGCCGGACCGCGTGTTCGACTCGGGCGCGAGCCTGATGGCGCTGTGGTCGCCGGGCGTCGGCGAAGCGCGGCGCGAGAACGATGTTTACGCCTTCGACTCGTTCGTACTGCGTGCGGGCGCGCCTCTCAAAACGTCGTACACGCTGATCGGCGGCGCGGGAGACAGCGTCGTTCCCGCGGTGAAACAATTCGTGGCGCTTGAAGGACTGCCGCGGGTTCCGGCCTTTGCCGGAGGCTTTCAGGCGGCTGTTGAAATGCTGTCGCGGGGCTGGCTTGATTCAGGGATAGCATCTGACGGGATGTGGCGGCACGCGCTGTGGGGAGACAACTTTCCCCCCGGACGCGCGGCTGAGGCGGCGGCATGGATGGAGCGCCTCGCCGAATACACGGACGACCCCGGCCTCGCCGAGAGGCTCGAAAAAGGCGCGCTCCGCGGGCTTCAACGCCTCGCCGAGACCGACCCTTCCACCGGGCGCGCATTCGACCCTAATTTCCGCAGCGGGATCAGCCACGTCAAGTTCCCGACCCCGCCGATGATCTTCGGTCGCCTGCCCGAATATATCGCCGACTATTCCCGTGAATCTGAAAACACCCTCGCGACGGAGTTCGACGAGCGCGGTATCCGGCATTACAAAGCATCACCCGACCGGCCGGATTTCGGGAGAACCCATTTCACGGATCATGCGGGCGGCTACTCCGCCGCCGTTCTCGCCCCGGCGCTCGAAGCGGCATTCCTGTCGGGAGACTCCGTCTTGATTGAAAAAGCTCTGCGCCTCCTCGACATGCAGACCGCCCTATACTCCAACGGCGAACCACGCGGCGCTCAGACTTGGGAGATTCCGCTTCACACGCCGGACATCCTCGCGTCCGCGTATCAGACGAAAATGTACGTGCTCGGATATGCGTTGACAGGCAAAAAGGAATACCTCGAACAAGCGCGCTACTGGGCGTGGACCGGTGTGCCGTTCGTCTATTTGAAGCCTCCCGCGCCGGGCGTCGGAAACTACTCGACCATAGCCGTTTACGGCGCGACGAACTGGGGGCGGCCGGTGTGGATCGGGCTGCCGGTGCAATGGTGCGGTCTGGTGTACGGCGCCGCCCTGTACGAGCTCGCAAAGTACGATCCTTCCGGGCCGTGGCGCAAAATCGCCGAGGGGATCACCGCGACCGGACTCCTGATGAGTTATCCGATCTCAGACGAAAAACATGTCGGCTTGTTGCCGGATAGCTACAACCTGAAGGATCAAATACGGAACGGCCCGGATATCAATCCGGGAACCCTTCTGTCTCGAACGCCCGAACTTTTCCGGCAAGGCTCTCTTTACGACTACTTCAGGCTTCCGGCTCACGGCTGGAACGTTTCCGCGCCATGTGCAATACACGATGTGTCGGAAACCCCCGGAACTGCGCGTTTCAGCGTGGACGGCTTCGGCGCGAAAAGCTACAGCTTGGTGGTTTCAGGCGTCGATAAAAAACCGGAAAAGATCGAAATACGCGCGCCAAAAAAATCAAACAAGACATCAGCCGAATTCACCTCGGAGTTCATCCCGGAACGGAAGCTTCTGATATTGAACAACCTTTCCGGCCCATCCGAGGTGTTATTGGAGAATTGACCGCCTTCGATAAAAAGCCTCCGGCGACTTAAGGGAACCCTTTGAGAAGGGTTCCCTTAAGAATCCCTCCTAAACTTTTCGCGCGCGCAATTCCGGCGGAACGCCGGAATTGCTTCTCCATTATCCGGAAAAAACTGGATTCCGGCTCTGCGGCCGGAATGACGGAAGAAGGGGCGAAATTCCGGAAGGACGCCGGAATTGCGCCTACGTGGAAATTTTTAAGTCCTCGTTACGATGCTCCGCGTCGTAACGCGTGCCAAGACCGCTCCCGCGGTCTTTTATGCATTTCGTTTCTGCTGTAGCAGGGCCGGGTCTCCGCACCCGGCCGCAACCTGCGCCCAACCGGTTCGCGGCTATAGATTTAAGATAATGGTTCCGGAATCAGGACGGAAACAAAAAGAAGGCGGTGAAGAAATAACTAAGGTTTATGAATACAAACCGAGAGTTTCAAGGAATTATTCCCCGCCGGAAAGACTTATCGGAATGATCGCCCGACTACGCCCTGCTCAGAAATCTTCTTTGAACAGAACGTCGTGGCCGGGCCAGAAGTCCGGAATTTCGGGATTTGTTGTTTTATACCAGTCGCCGCGTGTTGCCACGTATTTAACTCGTTTGAAGGCGGAGAGATCTTCGATCGGATCGCCGTCGATTACCGAGAACGAAGCTGTTTTCCCGGGAGTGATCGAGCCGAGGTCCGGACGGCCTATGAACTCGGCCGCGCGAATAGTGGCGGCGCGAACAGCGTCCGGCGCGGACATTCCGATGTTCACGAGGCGGAGCAATTCGTCAGCGAGCTCGCCGGGCCATGCGACAACCGCGCCGATGTCCGTCCCTGCGTACATGGGAACCCCGGCCGCGCACATCTTGCGCGTATTCCGTTCCTCGGTGCCATAGCAGTAGCGGTTCGCGCGCGTGTAGCCGAACGAGCCGCCGTAGCTCTCGCCGCTGAAGGACGTCCACGTTTCGCACACCCATTTCAGATGTTCGAGCGCCTGCGGTTCGAAATATTCCT
>JAKLIR010000115.1 GCA_022709505.1 bacterium
CGAAACCGGCGACGCCTGCCGCCGCGAGAACTCCCGTGCAACCTCCGGCGTCACCCCAAGCGAGACAAGCAGTGCCGCCGCCTCCGGCGCAACCACCTCAAAAACGCCCCGCGACGCCTACACAGACACCTCCAGTTCAACAGTCGAATCCCGCCGCGCCGCCGAGACCTCAGGCGCCGGCGTCTTCAACAACACAATCTACTCAACAACAGCGACCCGCCGGCCAACGCCCCCCGGCTCAAGCCGAACCCGGCCGGCAGCCCGGCGCTGGAGGCGGAAGACCTCCATACAGACCCGGCGATCGCCCGCAGCAAGGCGGATACCGGCAAGGCGACCGCCCGCAGCAACAAGGCGGATACCGCCAAGGCGACCGGCCCCAACAGGGCGGATACAGACCGGGCGGCGGTGATCGCCCGCAGCAGCAAGGCGGATATCGCCAAGGCGACCGCCCGCAGCAGCAAGGCGGGTACAGGCAAGGCGACAGGCCGCAACAGGGCGGCTATAGACAAGGCGGCGATCGCCCGCAACAAGGCGGATATCAACAGAGACAACCATATCAGGGAGGCCCTTCACAGCAGAGACAGGGTTTCGCTCCGAAACAACAAGGGCAGTCGCCGAGATCTCATTTCGGGCAATCCGCAATTCCGCCTCCCATCACTACCGGCCCTCCCCCGCCTCGCAAAACCGACCATAAACCGGACAAAGTGAAGGATAAACCTTTCCGCCCGGAAAGACCGGAAAAACCGGCGCCGAAGAATTTGTGGAAACAAGTGGTGCGTGAAGAAGCCGAACCTGCCGCCGCAACTGATACCGACATTTACGCAAGCCCTTCGAAGCGGCTTGAAGCGATAAAACAAAGAGGGCTCGGCAACGACCGCAAAGGCACGAAGACGACCTTCCTGAAAAAGAGGTCCAAAAAGGATCGCGATTCGGGCTCGTTGGAACAAGATGCAAAAGCGGCGGATGTGGTGTCCGCGAAGAATCATCTGTTTTTCTCGGGCCCGATGACAGTGAAAGAAGTCTCCCACGAAACCGGTGTGAAATCCTCGGACATAATCATGTTCCTCATGAAGGAACTTCAATTGATGTCAACGCTCAATCAGAGCCTCGATTACGACATCATTTCGCTCGTATGCGAGCATTTCGGGATAACGATAACCAAGACCGCGAAAGTGGACGCGGATGACGAGCTCGAACAAGTCATCGCCGCGAAATCCGAAGGTTCCGGCGAGCAAGTCACAAGGCCGCCCGTGGTCACGGTGCTCGGCCACGTGGATCACGGAAAAACCAAGTTGCTCGACGCGGTCCGGCATACCGATGTCGTGGCCGGAGAAGCCGGCGGGATAACGCAGCACATCGGCGCATACCAGATAGTGCACAACAGTCGTCCTATAACATTCCTCGATACCCCCGGGCACGCGGCGTTCACGCAACTTCGCGCGCGCGGCGCGAAGGTCACGGACCTTGCGGTGCTCGTTGTCGCGGCGGACGACGGAGTCATGCCGCAGACGGTTGAGGCGATCGACCACGCGAAGGAAGCAAAAGTCCCGATACTCGTGGCGGTGAACAAGATAGACAAACCGCAGGCAAACCCCGACCGAGTGAAACAACAGCTTTCCGATAAAGGATTGATTCCTGAAGAATGGGGCGGCCAGACGGTTTACGTGAATATTTCGGCCAAGATGAAAACGAACATAGAGGAATTGCTTGACATGGTCTTCCTCGTGACCGACATCATGGACCTTAAGTACGACCCGAAGAGGAAGGCGATCGGAACGGTGATCGAAGCTAAGATCGACAAAGGGAAAGGCCCGGTCGCGACAGTCCTCGTTCAGAACGGAACGCTGTACTCCGGCGATTTCGTGGTTGCGGGAACGACGTACGGAAAGATCCGCGCGATGGAAAACGATAAAGGGGAAAGAGTTCCCGCGGCGGGCGCGGCGACGCCGGTCGAGCTCACTGGGCTCCACGACGTGCCCGAAGCCGGAGACCAGTTGTTCGCGATCGAGGATGAGAAGACCGCGAGAGAGATATCCTCCAAACGCCTGCTGAAAAGCCGCGAGGAAAAACTGCGCTACGAAGCGCGCGTGACTCTCGAAGACCTCTTCAAGAAAATACAGCAGGAACAACTGAAAGAGCTGAAGGTCGTTCTGAAAGGCGACGTGCAGGGCTCGATAGAGGCCATCACCAGCGCGCTCGAAGGGATCAAGCACGAAGAGGTGCGGGTGAAAGTGATCCGCGCCGACGTCGGCGAGATCAAGGAGACGGACGTCATGCTCGCAGCGGCGTCCTCGGCGATCATCCTCGGGTACAACATCGGGATCAACGCCGTGGCGCAAGCTCAGGCCAACACCGAAAAGATCGAAGTCCGGCATTACAACGTAATCTACAATCTCATAGACGATGTCAAGCGGGCGATGGCCGGGATGCTCGCAATAGAATACGAGGAAGTCTATGCCGGGAAAGCCGAAGTGCGGAAGGTGTTCGCCTCTTCGAGAGTCGGAAACATCGCCGGCAGCATCGTGCAGGACGGCGAGCTGCAAACCGGACAAGTCGCGAAAGTGTTTAGGGGCGGCAAGGAAATACTCAAGACGAAAGTATCTTCCCTCAAGCGCTTCAAGGACAACGTAAAGACAGTCGCACAAGGCTACGAATGCGGTATTCTCCTCGATAAGTTCGACACTTACGAGGAAGGCGACGTGATAGAGACGTTCAAACTCGTTGAGAAAAAGCAGGAAACGATATAGACGGTTCTGAATGAAACCGTGTGCAAGGTTCGTGATATAAACGGATGGTTGTCGGGATTTTATCGGTGTCTTTGAGGATTCCATCGTCGAATTCTCTGAAGGATAAGAGACAGGTTCTGCGCAGCCTCAAGGATAAGATACGAGGGAAGTTCAACGTGTCGGTGGCTGAGGTGGGAAGTCAGGACGTTTGGAGGAGCGCGGAGCTCGGAATAACCGGAGTGAGCGGCGACAAGCTTTTCATGGAAAAGGAAATGGCGCGGATTCTGAACCTGATCGACGCCCGTAACGATCTCGAAATAACAGACCATTCTCTCGAATATATTCAATAGGATTCGAATCCGGAAGGTGCTCTGGAAATGATTCCAAATCGTCTGAAACGCGTCTCGCAGTTAATGTTGAGGATGATAAGTCAGGTGATCCGTGAAGACCTCAAGGATCCCCGGATCGGATTTGCTTCAATAACGGCGGTTGAGGTTTCTCCCGACCTGAGAGCGGCGAAGGTGTTCGTGTCCGTGCTCGGCACGCCGGAACAGGTGGAAGGCTGCATCATGGGACTCAACAGCGCTTCCGGTTTCATACACGAACGTATCAAGCAGGACCTGACCTTGAAACGGGTGCCTTCACTCACTTTCATCGCGGATTCCAGCATCGAACGCGGTGTGAGAGTATGCTCGTTGATTGATAAAGTGCGGGAAGAAGACGAGAAAAAAGAGGGTTCGGGTAAATGACTGCGGCCGATTCCGGCAAGAGAAAAAAAGTTCCGGCGACCGATTTCGGATCGTTGCTCAAGGCGATGAAGGAAGCGGAATCGATCTCGGTTTTCGGCCACATCAACCCGGACGGAGACAGTATCGGCGCGATCCTCGCTTTGAACATATACCTGAGAAATATCGGAAAGACCGACATACGACTTTACTCACGGGACGGCTCGCCCGGTTTCCTGAAATTTCTACCCGGTTCGGAGCTTATCCGCGTGACTGAAAATCCGGAAACTCCGCCCGCGGAGCTTGCGGTGCTTGTGGACTGCGGCGGCCCGAGGCGCGCCGGAGAGGAAATGATTCCTCTCATAAAAGCGGCAAAAGTTTGCGCGGTGGTGGATCATCATGCGACGAACGGCGGCTTCGGCGACATCGACATAATCGATCCGCGCGCTTCATCAACGTGTGAGATTCTCACCCGGATATTGGAAGAATCCGGTGAACGAATGACTCCCGATCTCGCGACTTGCCTCTACACAGGGATCATGTTCGACACGGGAAGATTCATTCACTCCAACACCACGCCCGATGTGTTCCGCGCGTGCGCTGACCTGATATCGGCGGGAGCGAACCCGAGCAAGATCGCCACTTCCGTCTATAAGCACCGTTCACCGGCGCACCTGAGGATGCTTGGATACGCCCTGAACAACATGAAGACGGCCGAAGACGGCGCGATAAGCTGGACCGTGGTGGAAAGATCCGTTTACGATCAACTCGGCGCCGTGGATGAGGACACCGAAGGGATCGTGGAGCAGATCGGAGCTTACTCCGGCTGCGAGGCGCACATATTCTTCAGCCAATCGACCGATGGAAGGACGCGTGTGAGCATGCGGTCCACGGGACGAGTCAACGTGGGGAAAATTTGCGAAAAGTTCGGCGGCGGCGGCCACGATTTCGCAGCCGGCATGAGATCGAAAGACCCGTTGAACAACATTGTGGAGAGAGTAATAACCGAGACGGTTAAAGCTCTGAAAAAACTAAAAAGTCAGAACCAGTGATATCATTAAAATGGAGAGAGTTCGACGCTCCGAGTACGAAATGGAAGAAAGCGGTTTTCTCAATATATTCAAACCCCCGGGCATGACCTCGCATGATGTGGTGGCTTACCTGAGAAAGAGACTCAAACCACGGAAAATAGGCCACGGCGGAACGCTCGATCCGCTCGCCTGCGGCGTTCTCGTATGCCTTCTAAACGACGCCACACGCAGATCGGCGGAATTCACCGGATGTTCGAAGACCTATGTGGCTGAAGCGACGTTCGGAGTTCGAACTTCGACGGGAGACCTCGGCGGCGATATTCTCGAAAACGCGCCATGCGCGTTGACTGAGAATGACATCCTTGGCGTTCTACCCCGTTTCACGGGCAGGATAAAGCAGACTCCTCCCATGATGTCCGCGGTAAAAGTCGGCGGGGAAAAACTTTACAAGCTTGCGAGGCGAGGCGTGGAGGTCGAGAGGAAATCCCGTGAAGTGGAAGTGTCCGAATTGAAGGTTGTAAGATTTTATATCGCCGGTGGCAGGCCTAAGGCTCTATTTGAAATTTCATGTTCGGGCGGAACGTATGTCAGAACGCTGATAGAGGACATCGGCGCGGCGTTGGACGCGCCGGCGGTCACATCCTTTCTCGTTCGGACGTCAGTGGGCCGGTTCGGGATCGAAGATTCGATTTCACTGAGGATCGCCGCGGAAACAGAAAACGCTCTGAGATACCTTAAAGGTGATCTTCCATCGGATTCGATAGAAGGAGTAGAGCAATGATGAATGTTTATCATTCGATAGATGAAGTGCCGGATACCGGCGAAATGAACGTCACATTAACGCTTGGTTTTTTCGACGGAGTTCACATCGGGCATAAGAAAGTCCTCGACCGCCTCGGAGAATTTCACGAACCGGGAACTCAGGTGACCGGGGTTGTGACTTTCGACAGGCATCCGAGCGAAGTTTTCACGCCTGAAAGAGCGCTCGGCCTTCTGACAACGCAAGAAGAAAAACTCGCCTTTCTCGGCAAATTCAAGATATCTTATGTGCTCGTAATTCCGTTCGACACGCATTTCGCGTCGATTCCAGCATGGGATTTCATTGAGAAAATCCTTGTCGGGAAACTAAACGTCAGACATATCGTCGCCGGTTACGACACGCGGTTCGGCCGCGGGCGCGAGGGCGATGTTAAAATGCTCGAAGAAGCGGGCAAGACGTCCTACTTCACCGTGGAATCCATTCTTCCCGTCAAGTTTGGAGACATCGCGATAAGCAGCACTGCTATAAGGAACAGCTTGCTCAAGGGCGATGTTCATTCAGCGCAGGCGATGCTCGGACGCCCCTATACGATCACCGGCAGCGTGGCGAAGGGAGAACGGCTCGGGACGAAGCTCGGTTTCCCGACCGCCAATATTGCAGTACCGCTTCGTAAAATCGTACCCGCGAACGGGGTTTACGCGGCATGGTGCCATACTCCCGATGGAATTAAGAAATGCGCTGTAAACATAGGCGTGAGGCCGACGGTGGCTAAACAGGACGCCGCCCGAACGGTGGAAGCGCACATCATGGGGTTCGAGGGCGATCTTTACAACGTCGCGGTGACCCTTGAGTTCGAGCGCTTCATACGTCCGGAGAAAAAGTTCCCGGATAAGGCGGCTCTCGTCGCCCAGATGAAAAAAGACATCGCTATTGCGGACGTGGCGCTCAAAGCTTAAAATATCATTTGGCTCGGTATCCGGGCGGTTATTTAAATAATATTGTAAAGGAGGTGAAAACTATGACATTGGGCGTCGAGCGGAAGAGCGAGATCATTGGAAAATTCCAGTCCCATGAACAAGACACCGGATCTGCGGAAGTCCAGATCGCTCTTCTGTCAGAACGGATCAGCCTTCTGACGGAACACCTAAAGAAGCACAGGAAAGACCACAGTTCGAGACGCGGTCTTCTGAAACTGGTGGGCAAGCGCCGCCGGCTTCTGAACTACCTCACAAGGGTGGACGCCAAGAGGTATGACAAGGTGATCAAGGAACTGGGACTGAGAAAATAGTTCGCAGTCGATCGGGTAAAGCCGGACTGAATACAGGACATCGCCCGTTACGGGCGGCCTCTCTTAAAAGCTTCCTTGTCAAAATTTGTTATTTCCAAAGGTCGTCCTTTAAGACCGTGGATATATTGTTGTCCTGAATCAGCCCCGCGGCCCGAATCAGGGATCGCCAACGCACCGGTAACCGGCGGGGCGGATGCTCCGCCGGGGCGTTTCCCGGATCATAACCCGCCCTATCCTCTCATGAGCCGGGCGGAAACCGGGAATGGAAATGAGATTGGAAGGAAAAGAGAACCGACACAGAGACGAAAAAGGAAGAAAGAACGAGAAAGACGAATGAGGAAGAGAAACTGAAAAGTAACGAGACAAAAGGAGCAGGTGCTCCGGAAGGGAACAATTTAATGGAAGCAATGCAGGCTTATGAAGCAAAAATGCTTATCAACGGAAAAGAACTGCAGATATCAACGGGCAAGCTCGCGAAGCAGGCGGGCGGCGCGGTGCTCGTGCGCTATGCGGACAGCATGGTGTTGGTGACCGCGACGAGATCGAAGATGGAAAAAGACCTCGGTTATTTCCCGCTATCGGTGGAATTCGAGGAAAAGATGTATGCCGCCGGCAAGATGCCGGGCGGATTCATCAAGAGAGAGGGAAGGCCTTCGGAGAATGCGATTATAAGCGCGAGACTTGTTGACAGGTCGATCCGGCCGCTTTTCCCGAAAGATTTCAAAAAGGAAGTGCAGGTGGTTTGCCTGACGATGTCGTCCGACATGTCGAATCCGATCGACGTTTGCGCGATAGTCGGCGCCTCCGCCGCACTTGGGATTTCCGATATCCCGTTCGAGGGGCCGATCGCATCGATAAGGGTCGGCAGGATCGATGGGAAGTTCATCGCGAATCCGACTTACGAAGAGCAGGAAAAGAGCGACCTCAACATAGTCGTGGCGGGGACTGAGGACTCCATAATGATGGTCGAAGGCGAAGCCAATGAAATTTCCGAGAAGGTGTTTCTCGAAGGTGTGGACTTCGCTCGCGAAATAATCGGCCAGCTCGTGGCTCTTCAGCGCGGCATGATTGAAAAAATGGGCAAACCCAAAGCGAAATACGATGTCCATGAGATAGACGAGGCTCTATCCGGAGAGGTCGTGAAATTCGTTGAGGAGAAAGTAAAGGAAGCACTCAACGGAAAATCCAAAGAGGAACGCGAAGAGGCTATGGAGGCGATTCGCGCCGAGGCGGTTGAGAAATACGGCGCCTCGGACGAAGGAACCCCGGACGCCCAGAAAGCCAAGGACATAGGCGATATAATTGAGAAGTACGAAAAGAAGAAGATGCGCGAGATGATCGTCAACAGCGGTGTGCGGCCGGACGGTCGCGCGATGGATGAGATCAGGCCGATTTCGTGTGAGACGGGACTGACTCCGAGGACGCATGGATCGGCGCTGTTCACACGCGGCCAGACGCAGGTGCTCAGCACAGTCACTCTCGGCAGCATCAGGGACGCCCAGCGGATAGACGGAATCAGCAACGATTCGGACAAGCCGTACATTCATCAATATAATTTTCCGCCGTTCAGCGTCGGAGAAACCAAGATGATGAGAGGCCCGTCGAGAAGAGACATCGGGCACGGTATGCTCGCGGAACGCGCTCTCGTCGGCATGATGCCTCCCGAAGAGGATTTCCCCTACGCCATGAGAGTGGTTTCAGAGGTGCTCGAAAGCAACGGGTCGAGTTCGATGGCGAGCGTATGCGGCTCGTCGTTGGCGTTGATGGACGCCGGAGTTCCGATCCGGGCGTCGGTCGCGGGAATAGCGATGGGGCTCGTTCTCGAAGAAAGCGGCGCCGCTCATATTCTCACCGACATTCAAGGAGTCGAAGACCACCTCGGCGATATGGATTTCAAAGTGGCGGGTTCGAGGACCGGCATCAACGCGGTTCAGATGGATATCAAGGTAAAAGGCATCACACGCGCCATTATGGAGATCGCGATGGACAAGGCGAAGGTCGCAAGGATGAGCATCCTCGACCGCATGGATAAGGTGATCTCGAAGAACCGCCCGGAACTTTCGCCTTACGCTCCGAGGTTCTTCATAATCAATGTTCCGGTGGATAAGATCGGAACTGTCATAGGCCCCGGAGGAAAGACGATCAGAAAGATCATCGAAGAAACCGGCGCACAGATCGATATAGAAGACGACGGCCGCGTTTACATCTACGCCGTGGATCAGGA
>JAKLIR010000116.1 GCA_022709505.1 bacterium
CCTGCGGTTTTGATCGGGATCAAGCTGCCGCCGCCGCCGCCGGAGATGCGCGCGGATAAGAATATTCTTGAAACGCCGTAGTCGTCCTGAGCTTCACCCCGGATGGGCAGGATGGCGTTCCGCGGCAGGCTGAGATCCGAACGCGGGCTGATTATCGCAACGCGGGGCGGCGCATCCGGGATTGATTCCACCACATACTCCGGCGGTGCGACATTCGAGAATCCATGCTCGTCCGTCAGGTTCACTGTGTAGCTTGTGCTCTTCGTCACCTTGAAAACGCCCGAAGCGGTTGTTTCTCCGTTGCTTTTCAGCGACACTATTTTGCCGTCCTTCATTTTCAGGAAAGCGCTTCTTATCACGGCCGAGGACTTTACCTTGACCGCGGCCCGCGTGCCGAATGGAACGCGCAAGTCCCCGCCGCCGGTCCTATCGTCGGGAAGCAGCATGGTGTGGCGTGGATATACCAGCCGCAAGGAAAGAGACTTTATCATCGGAGGTTCCACGGCTCTTACCGTGTATTCGGGCGAATCGAAATACTTGTAGCTTATCCTGTATTTGAAGTCCGAAGTGACGGCCGGAACCGTAGTTTCAAACGCGAGCCGCCTTCCTTTGATTTTTTTGAAAGGTTGAACCTCGGCTTCCGCATTTTCTCTTTCGATCGTGAGGGATGGCGAACCGTACATCGTGCCCGAGAAGGCCGAGAATATTCTTGCATCGCTTGAGGAAAGGACAACCATGTCCCCGGAAACGCGGACCAATTTGAAAGATTCATTTCTTGGAAGATAAGGCGGTCTGAGAAATGAGGCGAAGGAATCGCGATGGGCGCCGAAGCAGGCCGGTGCGAGAGTGGAAACAGATAGAACGCCCGCCAAAATGAAAAATGAAATTGCGACCGGTTTGAACCTTACGACTTCACCGATGCGAATGTGCGATAGTCCCTCCGCGGCGTCTTTCATCACCGCGGAAAGCCGCGCGGGGTCGAAATTGTGTTTCGGTTTATCAATTTCATGCCAGAGTTCGACCGCCGCGGCGATTTTCCCGGAAAGGGATGGAATGTTTTTTTCAACCAGAAGCGCGGAATCGAGGGTGTCAAGCGGTCGGATGAGCGGCCATATCACTTTTGCGAGAAGCACGGCAGAGGAAGCGAGAGAGCAGAGGGCGAGGAGAACGGTTCTTGGATACCCGGTAGCTCCGATAGAGATCGCCGCCGATACCGGAAAACAAAACACCGCGGCGGCGGGAAGCAATCCCCGGAACGCCGCGCTCATTCTCCACGCGCCTCTAATTTTGAAGAGACTCTGAAGAAGATACGCATGATTAATGGAATCGGCCGAACTCATTACACTATTATATGACAACCGAGCGCCTGTTTTAACCCGGCTCGGCCGATAGACCGGATTTTTCACAAGAGAAATCCGGGAAATCGTAAAAAGGGCGATCTACTGTGTTGCATCATCGACTCGAAGTCGGTCACATACGAAACAGTATGCTCCCTCGTTCTCGCTCGATGCGTCTTGTATCTCATCCCTTTTTTCGATTTCGGCTCTGATTCGTAATAGTCCGCCGAAACAGAATGACGAATTCGGATTCAATCCACATCGGTGAAAAATGTGAGATATTGAGCGGAAGCACAAACCGAGATGGGAAAACGGTAGGCCCGGCGCGGGACTCGACCTCGGATGAAACAAATAAGGATTCGAATTTATTGTTTTCCAAAACGCTTATTGTTTTTATAATATACGAAGTTCTTCTATAATAAGCCGAACATCGAAATCGAAATAAAAACATCTTTAGACGGCGCTCTCGAAAATGTTCTGGAAAAGCATAGGGTTCAAACTCATATTCCTCATCGTAGTGTTTTCCTCGGCGTGCGTCGGTATATATGTCTATATGATTGACAAGGATTCGAGAGCGCATTATGAAAGCGATTTGATGAGTCAGGCGTACGAAGTAGCCCGGCGCATCAGCCTCGATGTGAGAGAAGGAATGCTGTTGCACGGGGATAACAACACGGGCACGTCTCTGAAGAACATCGGCTATCAGAAGATAGTGAGGCGCGTGAGGATACTCGACAAGAACGGGCGGATCGCGGCTTCGACGGAACAGAAGGAGATGGGGAGGCTGGTTGCGAGAGACGATCCGTTTTGCCGCAACTGCCACAAGAAAATGAGGGCGACCTCAAGCGTGAACAGGGTCGGAGACAAGGCGGTCTGCTACACGAATCTTTCGAGCGGGGAGAGGATCGCGAACATAGTGGTAACGATCCCGAACAAGCCGGACTGTGCTACGTCCCGGTGCCATGCGCACGGAAAAGGAGAGGGAACGCTCGGCCTCGTGGACGTGGAGATCACAATGAAATCCGCCGACAAGAGGCTCGCGGACCGCAGGAACAAAAGCATCCTTTTCGCCGCAACGCTTATGCTCGGTCTCACCGCAGCGGGCAGCCTTTTCACGTACAAGATCATTTACGTGCCGCTCCGCGAAGTCATCCGCGGCACGAAGGATGTCGCAAGCGGAAAGCTCGACACTCCGATCGCCGTCATCAATCAGGACGACGAAATAGGGTATCTCGCGCATTCGTTCAATAAGATGACAAGCCGAATCAGAGAAATGAACCAGTCGTTGAACGAGATGAATATCGAACTCGAACGGAAGGTCGAGGAAAGAACGCTCGAATTGAAGAAGTCTCAGGAGACCGTTCTGCAATCCGAAAAGCTCGCGTCGCTCGGCCTGATGGCCGCCGCCATAGCGCACGAGATAAATAATCCGCTTACCGCCGTGCTGACGTACAGCTCTCTACTGTGCAGGGACGCCGAGCAGGGGACGGAAATGAAGGAAGACCTCGAAGTCGTGGTGTCGGAGGCGACCCGGTGCAGGGAGATCGTGCGGGGCCTGCTCGATTTCGCGCGCGAGACCGATTTCAGGCTGCGGCAGGTGAATATAAACACGTTACTCGACGAAACCATCGCGCTCGTCGCCCATCAGGTGACGTTCCAGAATATCATCATCAAAAAGAATTTTGCAAACTATATACCGGACACGATCATGGACGCGGATCAGATGAAGCAGGTTTTTCTCAACATTATGCTCAATGCGGCGGACTCCATGCCGAACGGGGGCAAGCTCAGGCTCAGAACTTCGTTCGATTACGAACTTAATGAAATCACAATCGAGTTTCAGGACACCGGAGTGGGTATTTCGGAGAGGGATGTGAATAAAATATTCGATCCGTTCTTCACCACGAAGGCGAAAGGAAAAGGAACCGGGCTCGGGCTGTCCGTGAGCTACGGGATCGTGCAAAGGCACGGCGGCACAATAGATGTTAAGAGCACGGTGGGGAAGGGAACGTCGTTTTTCCTTGCTTTCCCAATGAGCCCGACGGGGCGCTGACAGGAGAGGTTTTAATGCCCGCGAGAACACCTAAAATCCTCGTCATAGACGACGAGCCGACGATCTGCAGGAGTTGCAGAAAGATACTTGCTTCCGAAGGGTACGAGATCGATAGTACGACCGATCCCAGAACAGGGCTCGAATCCGCTATCTCAGGCGCGTACGATCTCGTTATCACCGACGTGAAGATGCCCGAAATATCCGGCATCGATATTCTGCGCATAATAAAGGAGCAGTGCCCGTGGACGAGCGTGATCGTCATAACCGGCTACTCAACCGTGCCGTCCGCGGTGGAGGCGATGAAAGAGGGGGCTTTCGATTATGTGCCGAAACCTTTCACGCCGGACGAACTTTCCATCGCCGTGAAACGCGCGTTCGAAAAGAAGATTCTCATAGAAGAAAATGAATATCTCAAAGGAGAGATAGAAGATAAATACCGGCTGGATAAACTCGTGGGAAAAAGCCGGGTGATGCAGCACGTTTTCAACCTCGTTAAAATAGTTGCGCCGACGAACAGCTCCGTTCTGATCTTCGGGGAAAGCGGCACCGGCAAGGAACTCGTCGCGCGCGCCATCCATTACACAAGTTCGAGATCGTCCGGAAAGTTCGTTCCGGTAGATTGCAACACCCTGTCCGACAATCTTTTCGAGAGCGAGATATTCGGGCATGAAAAAGGCGCATTCACCGGCGCCGTCAAGTCCAAAAAAGGGCTGCTCGAAGAAGCGACCGGCGGGACGCTATTCCTCGATGAAATTTCGAACCTAACTCTCGACACGCAGGCGAAGCTTCTCCGGGCGATCGAGGCGAGAGAGGTGAAACATGTAGGCGGAAATGAAATAAAGGAAGTCGATTTCCGCCTCATCTGCGCGACCAACAAAGACCTTGCGAAAATGGTGCGCGAGGGGCAGTTCCGCGAGGACCTTTTTTACAGGATCAACGTTTTTCCCGTCAACCTTCCTCCGCTCCGCAACAGGCCGGAGGACATTTCGCTGCTCGCGGTTCATTTCATGAAAAAGTTCTGTTCGGAGACCACGAAGAATATCTCGGGAATAGACAAGGACGCACTCGAACTTCTCGCGAGCTACGATTGGCCGGGAAATGTGCGGGAGCTTAAAAACATCATGGAGAGACTTGTCATAATGACGTTCGGAGAGACGATCGACCGCCGGACCGTCGCGCAGGTTCTCGGCGCCTCTTCGCAGGCCGGCCCGGCGACGATCCCGGAGGATGTTCCTCTCGATAAGGACTCACTGAAAAAGGCGAAAAAAGAGGCTCGGGAGCAAGCCGCGGAGGAAATCGAGAAAAATTTTGTGCTTACGGCACTGAAGAAAACAAACTGGAATGTCTCACATGCGGCGCGCGAAACAGGCATGCAACGGCAAAATTTTCAGGCGCTGATGAGAAAATTCAAGATACAAGGTTCGGAAGAAATCGAGGACGGCGCAGAGTTTCAGGACGACGAACCCGATTCAAATGGTGAATAAAGTTTTCATGCACCACGATGTATAAAGGCCTTTCAGCAATATTTGATCTCCAATAAAAACGCCTGCAAATTAAGGCATTTATGTGCGTCGAGCTGTTTTTGGCATATATGGCACGATGTTTGATATAAACTAAGCGGGGAAAATAAAACCCGGAGCGTGATTCGGATGCCCGAGACAAAGAAAATCTTAGTCATAGACGACGAACTCTTCGTTTGTCGGAGCGTCCAGAAGATTTTTACCCGCGAGGGTATGCAGGTTGAGATCGCGCTCAACGGGACGGAAGGGCTGCTCAAGGTTCACGGCGGCGGTTTTGATATTGTGATGGTTGATGTGGCGATGCCCGAGATGAACGGGTTCGAAGTTGTCAGGACAATTCGCGAAATCAGCCCGCTTCTCCCGGTTGTCGTGATGTCAGGCTACAACACGCCCCAGATTAAAACGCAGGCCTTCGAGGTTGGAAGTTGCGGCTTTGTCGCAAAACCTTTTACCCCGGAAGAGGTGAGAGAAATGGTGCTCGCGGTGCTTAAACAACAGTTCAGGCCGTTCCAGAAAACAAACGAGAACACGAATCTCAGGGTGATCGAGACGACCACGCAGAACCCGACCGACCTCAGGCCTTCGGTAATGGAAAAGGCCGAGACGCCGGAGATTTCCGCAACTTCGACGAGGATGTCCAAGAAGGCTATCGGATATATTTGCCCTATCCCGCTCGATTATGCGGACGATATTATCGGCGCGGACGAACAGAAGCGGCACATTGAAGCGTACGCGAAAAGAAACGGCTTTGAAATAGAGGCTTTTTATGAAGACGAAGGCCCGAGCGACGATATTATCCACCGCCCGGCAATGGAACGCATCATTGAATCGGAAAAAAATGCAGGGGTCATTCTCGTGGATAGAATATGGTGTTTATCCCGCCAAAGAAAGCCGCTGATCCCGTTTCTCGAAGCCCTTGATAGGGAAGGGATCAAGCTCGAGGCGGCTATTACGATGATGGATTGCGTGTCGCAGTTTGCCCGACACTGGCATAAGAATAAGAAAAACATGCACCTCGAAGACTTCTGCGTAATCACCGATCAAGAGGAAATCAATCACGATCCGGTGAAATGAAACGGCGCTTTTCCGGGATCTACGTGTTTGATGCAGGTGTACCGCCTCTTGTTCTATGAAAAGGTTCGATTCACACGCGAGAAAATCGGCGCGGATTTACTAAATTTAAGGATCCCTTTAATTACAGATATTTTTTAAAATATAGTAATAATCCGATTTGACACGCATTCACATTTTCCCTACACTTTCTCCTATGATTGCGATTATCGATTATGGAATGGGCAACCTGAGAAGCGTTCAAAAAGGCTTTGAAAAAGTCGGTTTTGACGCTCGGATAGTGACGGCGAAGACCGATATCGAGGCGGCCGCGGGTGTTGTGCTGCCCGGAGTCGGCGCCTTTTCGGCGGCGATGAAGAATCTCGAAGAAGCCGGAATTGTGGAAACGATCATCGACCAGATAAAAGCCGGGAAACCTTTTTTGGGGATATGTCTCGGTTTGCAGATGTTATTTTCATACAGCGAGGAAGGAACGGTTCGAACGCCGGGTCTGGACCTTTTTCCGGGCGCCGTGGTTCGGTTCACGGGAGATATGAAAGTTCCGCACATGGGCTGGAATCAGTTGCTGTTCAGGAACAGAGGCGAAGCGGCGGATGGAATCCCGGACGGTTCCTTTTTCTATTTCGTGCACTCGTTCTACGTGGTTCCCGAAGACCCGACGATAACGATGACGATGACGAACTACGGGTATGATTTCGTGTCATCGATAACGAAGGACAACATAACCGCGGTGCAGTTCCACCCGGAGAAAAGCCAGCGTATGGGGCTGAAGCTGCTTGAGAATTTCGGAAGGCTTGCAAAATGATCCTGTATCCGGCGATAGACTTGATGGGCGGCAGATGTGTGCGGCTTTCGCAAGGTAAGCGGAGCGAGTGTACGGTGTATTCTGACAACCCGGCCGAGATGGCTGAGAAGTGGGCGGCGATGGGGTCGAAGTGGCTGCACGTGATCGATCTCGACGGTGCTATTGACGGTGTGTGCTTTTCGAATAGGGACGCGATTATAGAAATAGTTAATGCGGTGAAAATCCCGGTGCAGGTGGGTGGTGGAATAAGGACGGCGGACAACGTCCGGCGGTATCTCGGGGACGGGGTTGCGCGTGTGATCGTCGGCACGTCCGCGCTTCAGTCGCGGGATTTCGCGCGCGAGGTCTTCTCGGAATTCGGAGAAAAGGCTGCGGTTTCGATCGATTCGGCGGACGGGCGTGTGGCTGTGAAAGGCTGGACCGGCTATACCGGACTGGAGACGGTCGCCGCAGCTCGAATGATGCGTGATGACGGAGCGAAGGTGATAATCCTGACGGACATCCGGAGGGACGGTATGCTCACGGAGCCGAACTATGAGATGATGCTCGATGTGGCGGACGCGGTTGACGTTCCGGTGATCGCGGCGGGAGGAGTTTCCTCCGTAAAGCACGTGGAGCGGCTCGCCTCGCTGAATCATCCGAACATTTCGGGCGCAATAATCGGCAAGGCGCTCTATACGGGAAAATTCGATCTTGCCGATGCGATAAAGAAATTCCCCCAGTGAAAACGGAGGCTTTGCTTTGTTGGCCAAAAGAATAATCCCATGTCTTGACGTAACCGAAGGCCGGGTCGTGAAAGGCGTTAACTTCGTGAACCTCGTTGACGCCGGAGACCCGGTCGAGCAAGCGCTTAAATACGAGCAGGCCGAAGCGGACGAACTCGTGTTTCTCGATATCACGGCGTCCTCGGACAAGCGCCACATAATGTTGGATGTCGTGCGCCGGACGGCGGAAACGATATTCATTCCGTTCACGGTCGGCGGCGGGATAACCGACATAGCCACGATCCGCGAGCTTCTCAATGCCGGAGCGGACAAGATTTCGCTGAACACCGCCGCAGTGCGGACGCCGGACTTGATCAACGAATCGTCGGACATGTTCGGCAGCCAGTGCATAGTGGTAGCGATCGATGCGAAGTGGACGGACGACCACTGGATCGTTTACACGCACGGGGGCAGGCGGCCGATGGAGCTGGACGCCGTGGAGTGGGCGCGAGAGGTGGAACAGCGCGGCGCGGGCGAAATACTCCTGACGAGCATGGACCGGGACGGCACGAAGATAGGCTATGACAACGCTCTCAACCGGGCGATATCGACCGCGGTGAAAATTCCGGTTATCGCTTCGGGCGGCGCGGGCGAGCTCTCCCACCTGTACGATGCGATACATGACGGGCTCACGGACGCGGTGCTCGTGGCGTCGCTTTTTCACTATGGAATCTACACCATCAGGCAGGCTAAAGAATATCTCAGGGACCGCGGAGTGACGGTCAGACTATAAAGTTCGCGCCGGCGCGCGAAGTGACATTCGGAGACAAACATGGAATTGAAATATGACGCTAACGGACTGATTCCCGCCATCGTGCAGGACGAAAAAACCAAGGACGTGCTGATGATGGCGTTCATGGATCGAGAGGCGGTCAAGCGGACGCTCGAAACAGGCACCACGTGGTTCTGGAGCAGATCGCGCAAGGAATATTGGAACAAGGGAGCGACTTCCGGCAACGTGCAGATCGTGAAGAAGGTCATGTATGATTGTGATCAGGACACGCTGCTTGTCTTTGTGGACCAGCAGGGCGCGGGCGCCTGCCACACAGGTGAGTGGAGTTGCTTCTATCGGGAATTGAAGGGCTGACGGCAGATGCGCCGGGGCGAACCTCCAAGATTTTTCATCAAGACGTTCGGTTGCCAGGCAACCGAACGTCTTGATGAAAAATCTTGGAGGTTC
>JAKLIR010000117.1 GCA_022709505.1 bacterium
TCTGCGGTTCGAGGCCGATGTTGAAGATACCCATCATCGTGGGATGCGGGTCTTTGGTGACGCCGAACGCTTCGAACTGGGGCATGCTGTTGGTTTTGGCCAGATCGCTGTCATGCATCTCGACGCCTGAAGAGTAATCGTTCAGGCGGCGGCCGTAATTCACCGCCATGATCTGAAGGCTGCCCACGATCAGCACGAACAGCAGCGCTATCGAGATGATGAAGCGGAAGCTTACGAGGTTCAGAAGCATTTCCTTTCTGATTATCTGGTACAACATGGTGGTGTTTTCCTCGTCAATCCGCCGCGGGACGCTCGTGGCGCCTCGCGCGGGAATTTTATTTCGATTTTGTGATAACCTTCCCGTGCGTCATGTCCTGACTTATGTATTCGAGATACAATTTTTCGAGGTCTTCCCTGTCGATCTCGGCCTTTTCAAGTACTCTCACGAGATTCCCCGAACTCATGATGCCCACGCGGTCGGCGATCTCTTTAGCTCTGAAAATGTCGTGGGTGGTCATAAGGATCGCCTTACCTTCCGCCCTCAGTTCGTCGAGGAGTTTCAGGAATTCCATGCCGCCCTTGGGATCAAGACCGGACGTAGGTTCGTCGAGCAGGATCGCCTTTGCGTCTTTCATGATAGCTATGGCGATTCCGAGTCTTTGGCGCATCCCTTTCGAGAAGCCCTTAACCTTGCGCTTGTGCGCGAGTTCCGAGAGGCCTACTCTTAAAAGCACTTTTTTATAGTCTTCGTCCGTCGCGGTTTTCCCCGCGAGTTTGGTGAAGAAATCGAGGTTCTGCCGCGCCGTGAAATTCCCGTAAAGCTGAACGTTTTCCGATACGTACGCCACGTTCTTCTTCGCTTTAAGCGGGTCTTTATTCACATCCACTCCGCAGATCTCCACTCTTCCGCCCGTAGGATCGGAAAATCCGAGTATCAGCATCAGGGTGGAGGTTTTTCCTGCGCCGTTGGCGCCGAGCATACAGAATATCTCCCCGCTCCTGATGTCCAAATTGAGGTTGTCCACCGCGAGAACCTGATTCTCGTACACCTTCGACAGGTTCTCCATTTTGATGTAGATTTCGTTTTCCGGCATGATCCGCACCTCGTCGTTTTTGCATTCGATATCTTTTTGAAACCGTATCGAACCCTCCGGGCCGCACGGCTGAATCTCTTCTTATCCCGAATCCAATCGTCGAATCCGGCTTATTTCCCTTGATCGCTGAAGACGCCCATGATTCTTCTCAGGTTCTCTTGAGCGGTTATCAAATTCTCCTGTTGCGAGAAATACCTGTCTTGATCCGAAAAGAAGGTGTTCCTGAGCGAGTCGAGCTGAAACTCGTTGACCTTCCCGTATTCACGCAGCTTCCGGGTTATCTCGAGTCTGTGGTTCGAATTCACCACAATGTCCCTTTGAATCTTCAGAGATTCCACGGCCTCCAAAAGGTTCTGGTAGGCCTTCCTCGCACTTAGGTCCTCTTCCTCTTCCTTTTGGCGCAAATCCTGTTTCGACTGATTGAGTTTCTCGACGTATTTTTTCGCAACCCCTTTTCGCTCCATGTTGTCATAGAGGTTCCAAGATACGCCGAGGCTCATAGTGTAATTGTTGTGCGTTCTGTTCGAGGCGGTGCTTCCGCCGGGCATATTCGTGTATTTCACGGCCCCCATATCGACGCCGTATGTTTGATTGCTGTTGTTCAGAGTGAAACCCAGTATTCCGCTGTGATCTTCGATGCCGACCTTTGCGTTGTAGATCGGTTTGTAGTCCCATGCGAGTTGATTGAACTCGCGCTCCGATTCATCATACTCCTGTTTCGAGTAAGTGATTTGAAAGCTGTTCTGTTTCGTGAAAGCCACCACTTCATCGAGCGAATAATTGAACGGTTCGAGGTCTCCCGTGAATTCCACTTCCGTGGCCAACGGCATGTCGAGAAGCCTCAGCAGTTCGAGCTTCTTCTGAATGAGATCGGATTTTAGCGAACTTATTCTGTTCTTTTCGTTCAGAACGTCGAGCTCCGCCGTGAGAACGTCGATCCTCGGGACGTCTTTCGCGATGTCGAAACGTTCCTGCTGCTGCCATAGTTTCTTTTCATACTCGCCGAGAAGTTTTTCCCTTGTTTCAATCTGCTGTTTTTTAAGGAGTATGAGGAAAAAGTCAGTCCTGACAGTCGAAATCACGTCCCGGAGTTTTTGTTCATAGTTATAGATGGCGAGCCTTCTGTTGCGACGTATCGACACCGAGGAGGAAGAATCGCGGCCCCACTCGAGCAGGCGTCTTGAATAACGTATCGCCACTTCGTTATTAGCGCTCGTTCTCTGGGTTGACGCCGCGGCCGCGTTCGCGAACATGGTCGAAAGTGTTTGAAGCTGCGATATCAGAGATTGAATCTGGGCGGGATCTATCTGGCTGAGGTCTATGCCGGGGGCGATGAGCTGCTGCGCCGTCCGGTCCCCGCCCTGCGTCCGAAGCAGCCCGGACAGCAATGATTGATACTGTGATGGGATGTTCGAAAGCAGACTGCTCACATCCGAAATTCCGAACTGCGCGGCAAGGTCCGATATAGTTGACGAAGTCCCCGAAGACGTTGACGCGCTATAGGAACTCGTGTCGAGGCCGCCGAGCGACGTAACCGCCCGGGGATTGAGGTTCGGGTAGTAGGTGGATAGAAGCGAACCCTGACTGCGCCCGAAATTGCCTATGAAATCGACGTGAGAGAAAAATCTCGATCTGTCGATCATAAGGTCTCCGGCCACGGAGTTGAGGATCGCCTGCTTGATCGCGAGGTCCTGATTGTTTTCTATCGCGACTTGAAGACATTGATCGAGCGTGAGAACCGCTTTTTCCGCGGGTTTCACCTTGTCTATCGAGTCGATCAGCCGGTCGATCTGCGACATATCCGCGCGCGCGGTCGTGAGAAACACGGCGCAGAGCATTGCCGTCGCGAAGATCGCCGACTTGAATGTTTTTCCCATGATGTCTTTTTCTCTTCTCATTGTCGGCTCCACTCGTATTTCAGCGACGGCTGATTTTGACCGTGACTATCGCTATCACCACTATGAATAAGATCAATCCTCCCACTATGAGAAGGCTCATCGTAAGGTTGGTTTTCGCCGAAACCTGAATTCTCATGTTTTTCTTGTCCGTCTTTATGGTCGTTCCTTCGTGATCCGTCGTTCCCTCGAACTTTATCTCGAAAGCGCCGACCTCCACCTTCTCCGGCGGGGTTATCGTCACCTTGATTTCCACTTCCTTGCGAGGCTCTATGCTGTCGATGTTGTCCGGGTTGAGCTTAACGTCCCAGTCGTACGGTTTTTCGATGTTAAACGTAATATCGTCCAGCCGCACGCTTCCGGTGTTGTTCAGCGTCATCTTCGCTTCGATCTTGTCCCCTGTCTTGATCTCGTAGTAAAGCGTCGGGAACGAGATGTCGAACTTCCCGGTTCCCCTCGGCGTCAGTTCGAGCTTTTCATAGCCGACCTTCAACGCCTTCAGCGCTTCAGGCGATACGTTCGACTGTTCGGACAGGTTCTGAACGACCACATCCTCCCCGACCACCGCGTAGAACCTTATCGGTTTCCGCAACTCCGCGTCCGGAAGTTTATCCGGCACTGAGACCTGAAGGGTCAGCGACTGCTTCGTCGCTCCCTGCGAAAATTTAACCTGTGAAAGCTGGATTCCCTTATCCACAAACTTATACGTGTATTTGCTTGGAAGCCCTATCACTCCGAGCGTGAACGTCTTTTCATTTTCCGCGAGTCTTTCAAGGTCCACTCCGAACTCGACCGTCGAGCCGAGTTCGCCTTCCTGCGCGAACTGTAGGGATGAAACCCTTACAACGTCCTCCGTGGATTTCTTTTCGAGATATACGTTCCTGACATCTTCGGTATTGTGGTATTTCATGGAAAGAGAAATATCCTCCGCGGGGCTGTTGAGCTTGAAATCCAGAGTGGCGGTCCTGTTCAGAGGAAGTTTGGAAACCTTGATTTCGAACGGGTCTCCGATTATCGTGCTGCCCGACTTTATCGAAACGAAAAGATTCTCGATCGTCAGAAGCCCGGCGAGTTTTTTCTGTTCTATCCCGGCCTCCGGCACGCCTTCGCCGATACCGAGAGTTGCGAGTTCCATGTCGGAATCGTTCTTCAGTGTAACTGACATGTGCCGGTTATTGTCCGGGTCGATATATTGGTACGCCGTCAATATCGAGATATGCGTGACATCCTGAAGGAATGAGAGTGCGGTCTTCGCGAGATCGATCTTGGCGAGTTCGAGATTCCGCGTCGCGTTCTTCAGTTCCGTCTCGGAATCAGTCACTTCCTTGCCCGTTACCACGTCCTTCTTGTACAACTCCTGAAGATCGGACAGATTCGCCTTCTTATCCGCGAAAAGGTCTTCCGCGGTCTGGAGCGAGACCCGCGCTTCTTCAAGTTTAAGGAGTTTCAGTTGGGTTTCCTTGCTGAGGGTCGCTTTCTGCGCATTCGTGATGCCGGCCCGCGTCTTCACCGCGGTGAACGCCGCGCCGACGGCGAACACGAAAACGAGAGTGCAGACTGTGATCTTAATCATTGCGGTTCGGGATCCGCCTCGGCATATTCGGGCGCCGATGTTTTCTTCAACTCTCTTCCGCTCGGTACTGGGTCGGTTCAATTTTCTTTCCTCCGATGCATATTACGATTTTGGGCAGCTTCGCTTTGGAGCGCGTCGCCGCGTTGTCAGTCAACCTCAATCCTGCAAAGATCCCCGATTGTAACGCTGATGGACGCCGAAGCCGTTATGTCCGCGCCCTCGATCACGGCCTTGTTGCCGATAAGAGACGATTCTATTCTTCTGCTCACATCGCTTATCCTCGTCCCGCTCATGACTATGCTGTTCTCTATCGAACTGTTCTCAACCGTTACATCATCGCCTATCGATGTGTAAGGTCCTATGAATGAGTTGATGATTTTTGCCTTGGAGCCTATTACGACCGGCCCTCTTATCCGGCTCCCCGTGACCTCCGCGCCTTTGTCAATCACCACACGGCCCTCTATCAAGCTAACTTCGTCCACCTTGCCTTTTATATCTGCAGCAATCGAATCGAGAACCGCTTGATTAGCCTCTATCATATCGCTCTTCTGCCCTGTGTCCCTCCACCAGCCTTGCACGAGGTGCGGCTTCACGTTCAGCCCCATGCGCACGAGTTCACTTATCGTATCCGTTATTTCGAGCTCGCCGCGCCCCGAAGGCTTTATCCTCTTGGCGGCTTTGAACACGTTCGAATCGAATATGTACACGCCTACTATGGCGAGATTGGATTTCGGTTTCTTGGGCTTCTCCTCGAGGCTGATTATGCTGTCGCCCTTCACCACGGCCACTCCGAAATGTCGCGGTTCTTTCACCGGAATCAGCGAGATCGCCGAATTCGGTTTCGCGCGCCGGAAATCATCAACGAGTTCCTTTATTCCTCTTTCGAGAAGGTTGTCGCCGAGATACAACACGAAATCTTCCTTGCCGACGTAGTCCTCGGCGCAAAGAACGGCGTGGGCGATTCCCCGCGGCTTCTCCTGCATGACGTACTCGAACTTCATTCCCCACTTCTTACCGTTCCCAAGCGCCGGCTCGAGCTCCGCCCTGTTCTCGCTCACGACAAACCCGATCTCCTTTATGCCGGATTCCTTCATCGCTTCGATCGCATAGTGGATAACCGGTTTGTTGGCCACCGGTATAAGCATCTTAGGAACCGCGTACGTAATCGGCCGCATCCGTGTTCCCTTACCCGCGCAAAGTATCAGTCCCTTCATGACTCCCCGCTCACGCTCAATACAAGAGCGATAATACTGACAAATTGTTCAATTAAAGCACACGCGCAATACTATATTAAATGATATTAGAATGCAAGAGGTTTTTTTACGAATGGTTCAATCATTGGAATTTCCAACAGCCGTTGCATCGTCTCCCTGAATCGATGAATCATACATGCTCGTTATTTTAAGCTTTTTTTACACCATTTTCAGCTTCTTTTGCACCGGAAATATCCGGCTCCGTCGCTGATTCCGATGAAAATTGTGCGGTGGAATCATCCGGAGAATCCGGTGTATTCCCGTCTCCTTCCGCCTCGATTCCCTCCTCCGGCTTCACAACCACCTCTTCACCGCGGTCGATTTCCTTCTTCTTAAGCTCTTCCTGATAAGCGGCTATTTCCGATTTCAACTGTGATTCGGCATCGACTACATCCCTGTAAATGAGCTTCACGCAACGGTCGATCTTATCCCTGAAGCCCGGCGCCCGGATAGCTCTTTTCATCTGTTTTAGGAAATCGACAATGAGCCTGAATGATCTGACGAGGTCGCCGTCGTCGTCTGAAGCGAACGTCTTCAGGTCCTCGAAACGGCATCCGCGAGACCATTCGAATACGGCGCGGCTCAGTTTCGGATCGAGAGTTTTTATTATTGAAGACAGGCCCGCCTCCTTTTCCATATTCCTCAATTTCTCTATAAGTTCATCCGCGTCCCGAAGCATTCGGGCGGTCCCGCTGTCAGTCTGTTTCCTATAGCTCGCTCCCCGCCGTGATTCGAAAACTATAGCGGAAACGAGCACGTTGATTTCCTCCTCTTTCAACATCTCGAAAAATCCCTCGAAATACAATTCCGTGAACTGGATTTCATAACCGAATATTTGAGACGCGATGACACCTCTCGGCAGGAGCCCCTCGGGGCCGATGTATCCCAGATGCTCGAGGAACTTGAGTCGTCTCGAAAGAAGCTCCCTCTGCGAATTTTCCATATCGAACGATTCGGACGTTATGTCCCTCGCTTCCTTTTCGTGCCGCCGGACCTTCTTCGCGATGTTGGCGCAGTGCTTGTGCCGGCGGCAGCCGTCGCACGGCGACGCCGCGAGGTCCTGCTTTATCTGAACGAGTTGCTCGACGGTTTTGAAACGCGAATCCTTCCCTTGCCGGCGTCGCTTCCTCAGCAATCCCTTCAACCGGAAAAACTCGTCTCTGGTCTTTATGTATCCCAGCATCCGGGCCACCACATCGCCGCCGTGTTCGCATTCCTCGTTCCGTAGTTTCCTTACTTCATCCTCGGCTTTCGCAAGCTTCTCCTTCAACTCCTTCAGTTGCCCTATGGTTTTGAACGTGTTGAAGCTTTTTTCGCACGCCTCATAGATTCCGTCCCCGTAGGATTGATACAGATTGAGTATGCTCGAATATGAGAGGGAGAACTGAGATTCTATATCCTCGGCGTCGTGCGACATCGCCTGCTTAACGCCCTCGTAGCTCGCGTCCGCGGGATTCACACAGGCGTAAACATATCCTTCCCTGTCTATTCCGCGCCGCCCCGCCCTTCCCGCCATCTGTTGAAACTCACGCGCCGTGAGATATCTGAAAGTTATCCCGTCGTGCTTCATGAGATTGTCGAAAATCACCGACCTCGCCGGCATGTTTATGCCCACGGCGAACGTTTCGGTCGTAAACAGAAGCTTTATCAGCCCCATGGTATAAAGCCGCTCGATTATCTCCTTCAGCGCGGGCAGGACTCCGGCGTGATGATACGCTATCCCCACTTTCAGCAGGTTCCGCATCATCATCACCTGCGATCTCTTGGACACTCCGAACTGCTCGGCAAGCGCGTCGAAAGCTCTCAAAACCGACTTTCTCTCAAGGTTCGTCAAGAAGTTGATACCCTTGAAGAATTGCGCGTAGTCCTCGCACCCGGCCCGGCTGAAATGAAAATACAGACAAGGCAGCTTGTCTTCCGCTTTCAAGCGTTCTATCAGCTCGACGTTCCCGATGGTTCTTTTTTTCTTGCGGTCGATTTTCTGCTTTTCGAGGCTCCTGATAAATTCGAGGTTCCGAAAGCCCATGCCCTGAACGTACAAAGCCGTTTTGAGCGGGACCGGCCTGTGATGCTCCGATATCGTCTCTATCGGTATCGTCCTCACCCGCCGCATCCAGTCGCCGAATTCCGCGAAGTTCGGGATCGTCGCGCTCAGGCAGATGAACCTGATGTGCTGCGGCGCGAATATTATGCTTTCCTCCCAGACGGTCCCTCTCTGTATGTCGTTTATATAGTGAATTTCGTCGAATATCACCGTATGAATCTGATCGAGCCTGCCTTCTTCCCCCTCAAAAATGATGTTCCTGTAAATTTCGGTGGTCATTATCTGAACTTGCGCTTCGGGGTTAATGATGACATCGCCCGTCATTATCCCGATTTTATCGGGATAATCCGATGAGAAATCTCTGAATTTCTGATTGCTGAGAGCTTTTATCGGCGCCGTGTAGATTATTCTTTCGTCGTTCGCGATAGCCTGCTCGATAGCATATTCGGCGATAACCGTCTTGCCCGCCCCGGTCGGCGCCGCCACGATAACCGAATGCCCGTCTTTGAGCGAATTTATCGCACGTTCTTGAAACGGATCGAGTTCGAATCCCTTGAATCGCATCTAAACGATTATAAACTCAGGCGCTGCTTTATAAAAGGGCGGGAACAATTTGAATTGAGTTGTGTTTTCAATTATGATAGGAAAACAACAACGCCCTGACTTGCAGCCAAGTGCGTAGGTGTATAATACCCGAATCCGTCATTGGGATTCGGGAGCAACGATTCAGAGCGGATGAAAAGCAAGGCGGAAGGAGTATT
>JAKLIR010000118.1 GCA_022709505.1 bacterium
TCTCGTCCACTGTGCGATCTGCTTCCGGCCGGTCTCGCCCTCTTTTGCAAGCTCTTCCAGCTTCGGCACCACAATCATCAATAATTGAAATATGATTGATGAATTGATGTACGGAGTCACCCCGAGCGCGAATATAGAAAACCTCTTCAGAGAACCTCCGACGAAAAGGTCCATCATGCCGAAGAGCGTTCCTTGTCCGATCAAATTCTCAAGCGCGGCATGGTCTATTCCCGGGACGGGAATGTGCGATCCGAAGGAGTAAACCACGAAGGCGTAAAGAACGAACAGGAGCTTCTTTCGTATATCCGGTACTTTGAATCCATTGATTAGAATGTTGATCATATTCGTTAGATGTCAGCCGATTTTTATAAGTTCACCGCCGGCTTTCCCGACCTTTTCCGCGGCGCTTTCCGACCATGCATGCGCGTGTATTTTCAATTTCTTCTCAAGGTCTCCTCTTGCGAGAACCTTTACTTTTACCTCGGCGTTCCTTATGAGTCCTTTTTCCACCAGTTTCTCGATCGTCACTTCAGCGCCATCCTCGAAACAGTTCAGTCTGTCGAGATTCACCGCAGTGTATTCCACTCTGTTTATCGACGTGAAGCCGCCGAACTTCGGGGCTCTTCTGAACATTGAAAGCGCGCCGCCCTCAAAACCGGGGGCGATTCCGGGGTGCGATCTTGATTTCTGGCCTTTTTGCCCTTTGCCGGAAGTCTTTACCCATCCCGAACCGTGGCCGCGGCCGATTCTCTTTTTCGACTTTCTTGATTTCCCTGCCGGTAGTTCATGCAATTTCATGGCATTTTCCTTATTTTGAATCCGCTTTTTTATTTATTTCGATTTACTGATCCGATGTCGGCTCTGCTTGTTCCACGTTTGCTTCGACAACGGGAGCTTCCATCACCGGCGCTTCTTCCTGAACAACAGGTGCCACGACAGTCGGCTGCACTTCGACCGCCGCCGGTGCTTCGGCCGCCTCGGGCGCCTCGTGCTTCTTTTCCTTCTTCTTCTTAACAGGCTCTTCTACTTCAACCTGCGCTTTTCTCTTCGCGAACTCTTCGTCGGATTTCAGGCTTTTGAGGCCGAGGATCGTGGCCTTAGCCGCGTTGATCTGGTTCTTAGTGCCGAGATTCTTAGTCAGGATATCTTTCACTCCGGCTCTTTCCACGATGGCGCGCACAGCCCCGCCGGCTATGATTCCCGTACCGGGCGAAGCCGGTTTGAGAAGCACTTTCGCCGCACCGAGTTCGGCCATTATCTGATATGGAATCGTGTTCCCTTTCATGGGAACCTTGAACATGTTGTTTCTTCCATTTTCAACAGCCTTGCGGATCGCTTCCGCCACTTCGTTTGCTTTTCCGAAGCCGAGTCCCACCGTGCCTTCGCCGTCTCCGACAACGACCAGTGCGCTGAAACTGAATCTGCGGCCGCCTTTTACGACTTTCGCAACCCTGTTTATGTGAATCAGTTTCTCTTTTACTTTGTCATCCGTCTCGGCTACGCTTGCTCTGAATTTTCCCATGTGACTTCTCCTAATATTCCTTACATCCGCCGTGTGGCGCGGTTTTAGCGTTCTTTATAGTTTAGAACTGCAATCCGGCTTCCCGCGCTGCATCGGCGAGGGCGCTCAGCCTTTTGCCGTATTTGTAGCCGGACTTGTCGAAAACAACAGTCGTCACTCCGGCGGCCTTTCCGGCTTCGGCTATCTTCTTACCTACCATCTTCGCCATTTCCGTCATAGGTTTTTCTTTCGCTTCAGTCTTCACATCGGCAACAATAGTCGAAGCGGAGGCGATGGTCTTGCTCTCCATGTCGTTTATAAGTTGCGCGTAAACTTGGCGATTGCTGAAAAACACGCTGAGGCGCGGCCTGTCCGCGGATCCGGCGATCTTTTTGCGGCCTCTGTCCCGCCGCAGTATTCTTCCTTCGTTTCGGGTTCTCTTAAGCACCGCTCTTCCCGGGTTTCAGTTTAATCCTTTCATCTCTGTAACGCACGCCTTTGCCTTTGTACGAGTCCGGCGGGCGCAATGATCGGATGTCCGCTGCCACCTGGCCTACCCTTTCTTTATTTATTCCGGATATCTTTATACTGTTGTTCTTATCGACCTCTATTGTGATATCCGGAGGGACCTTGAACTCTATCGGGTGTGAATATCCGAGGTTGAGTACGAGGAGCCCGGTTTTCATGTCTGCTCTATAGCCTACTCCCTGAACATCGAGTGTCTTCGAGAATCCTTCGGACACGCCGTGAACCATGTTCTGCGTCAGTGCGCGCATGAGGCCGTGAAGCGCTCTTTTCTTAGGTTCATCCGAATCTCTCGTGTACCTGATCGTGGAGCCGTCTATCTCTATTGCGATATCGGGATGTACATCCATCGACAGCTCTCCGAGTTTTCCCTTTACGGTCAGCTTCCCGCTGTCGAGAGACGCTTTGGTTCCCGCCGGCAGTACTACTTTTAATTTTCCTATTCGCGACATTGTTCGTCACACCTTGTGGATATTTGATGCTCCGCTCTCACCATATTTTGCAGATGAGTTCTCCGCCGAGTCTTCTTGTTCTTGCCTCGTTCGACCCCATGATGCCCTGAGAGGTCGAAACCACCGCCAGCCCCGCACCGCCGGCTATCGTCGGGATGCTCTTGCTGTCTATATAAATTCTTCTTCCGGGCTTGCTGACCCTGATCATTTTCTCGAAGGACGGCTGGCCTTCCGGCGTGTATTTCAGGAAAACCTTTATCACGTTGAAGCTTTTCCTCTTCCTGACGGCGAAATTCTTAATGTAGCCTTCTTCCTTCAGGATTTTGAGGATGTCGAGCTTCACTCTTGACGCGGGAAACTCTACCGTCTCAAATTTCTGATTCTGCGCGTTCCGCAGCCTTGTCAGCATGTCACCTATCGGATCTGTCATACTCATCTCATATACCTCGAATCGAGTGTGTTCGGCTTTTTACCAGCTCGCCTTTACAACGCCGGGGAGTTTCCCCTGATGCGCAAGCGTTCTGAAACAGATTCTGCATAATCCGAATTTGCCGATGTACCCACGGGGTCTTCCGCAGAGTCTGCATCTATTCCGATGCTGGATTTCGTGTTTTTGCTTCTTTTCGTTTTTCAGGTAAAGCGCTTTCCTTGTCAAGCCGCACCTCTCGTCCTTTTATTTCTTTTCTTTAGTTTACAATCGGAAGCCCGAACTTCTTCAGGAGGGCCGCGCCTTCCTGATCGGTGCTTGCGGTTGTTACTATAGTAATATCCATTCCACGGACTTTATCGATTTTATCATATTCGATCTCCGGGAAAATGACCTGTTCCCTGACTCCGATCGAATAGTTTCCTCGGCCGTCGAAATGCTTCTGCGAAAACCCTCTGAAGTCTCTCACGCGCGGGATTGCCGTGTTGATCAGCCTGTCGAGAAAATCGTACATCCTCTTCCCTCTGAGCGTGACTTTCGTCCCGATGCTCCAGCCTTCCCTGATTTTGAAGTTGGAGATGGACTTCTTCGCGCGAGTGATTATAGGTTTTTGGCCGGTAATCGTCTTGAGGTCTTCCACCGCATTCTCGAGCGATTTAGGTTCTTCGCGCGCTTCCCCCACACCTATGTTAACGACGATCTTTTCGAGCTTCGGAACCTGCATCACCGTGGTGTATCCGAACTCTTTCATCAAGGCGGGAGTGATTTCTTCTTTGTACAGTTCTTGGTATCTCGCTATTTTAGCCATCGATCAATTCACCGCATTTCTTGCATTTTCTGCTTGTTCTGCCTTCGGCATCCTTCTTGAAAACCACATGAGTCGGTTTCGAGCACCTCGGGCAAATGAGCTGCACGTTTGAAACGTCGATCATAGCCGGTACTTCGATTATGCCGCCCTGTGGATTCTTCTGAGGGTGCGGCCGAACAGCTTTTTTGGCAACGTTTATCTGATGTACTGTTACCTTTCCTTTTGTCGGGGATACAGTAAGGACCTCCCCTTCCTTGCTCTTGTCGCGCCCGGTGATCACACGCACGGTGTCTCCCTTGCGGATCTTCATTTTCATCGGTTTCGCCGATACGCTGCTTTTTTTACCTAACATCTCATTAACCGCCTTGTCTCTTGTTGGTTCACAGAACTTCGGGTGCGAGCGACACGATCTTCAGGAAGTTCTTCTCTCTGAGTTCGCGTCCGATCGGCCCGAACACTCTCGTCCCGACCGGGTTGTTCTGATTATCGAGCACAACCGCTGCGTTGTCGTCGAACCTTATCACCGAACCGTCCGGTCGTGAGACCGAACTGCATGTTCTGACTATGACGGCCTTCACCACTTTCCCCTTCTTCACGGGAGCCGCCGCATTGGGGATCGACTGTTTCACGGATGCGGTGATAATATCTCCGATTCTCGCATACCGCCTGAAGCTTGAGCCGGGAATTCCGATGCACATGATTTCTTTCGCGCCGGAATTGTCGGCAACTTTAAGTCTCGTCTGCGCCTGTATCATTGTCCTTCACCCGTCTCCGGCTTTTCTTCTTCTTCCGCTTCGGCTACGACCGCCTCCGCCTGTCCGGATTTATCTTCTTCAATCTTTTTTTCCTTCTTCTGCTTTATGACATCAGGATCCTCGACTTCAAGCGTCGATACGTAATGCTTCCTGATAACCTCTATCACGCGCCATCTCTTTTCCTTGCTTATCGGCCGTGTTTCCATGCAGCGAACGACGTCGCCGAGCTCACAACCGTTCTCCTCGTCGTGAGCTTTGTAGTTCTTCCGGTTCCGGATATATTTCTTGTATTTCGGATGCTGTTTCAGGGTTTCCACCTGCACGACCACGGTCTTATCCATGCGGTCGCTTATAACCGTTCCGATTATGCTCTGTCTCTTTGTTTCTCTCATTTCGAGGCTTCCTTCCGTTCGCGTTCGTTCAATATGGTCAGTATTCTTGCGATGGCGCGTTTGACCTCTCGCGTCCTTTTAGGATTCTTATTCTGATGCGAGGCGGTCTGCCATCTCAGATTGAAGAGTTCCTGTTTGAAGCCGTCGAGTTTGTCCTTCAGCTCCGTTTCAGACATTTTTTTCAATTCAGCGGATTTCATTTCGTTCCCTCTACCTTTTCACGACTCTGCATTTAATCGGGAGCTTGTAGCTTGCGAGCTTCAGCGCTTTTTCGGAAAGCTCGGGAGACGCCCCCGCGAGTTCGATTATCATTGAGCCGGGTTTCACGACCGCCACCCAAATTTCCGGTGATCCTTTGCCTTTACCCATTCTCGTTTCTGCCGGTTTCTTCGTCGCGCTCTTCTGCGGAAATACTCTAATCCAGACTTTTCCGCCTCTTTTGATACAGCGGGTGACCGCTATACGGGCGGCTTCGATCTGTCTGTTCGTTATCCACGCGGGTTCCATGGACTGCAGGCCGTATTCACCGAAGGAAACTTCCGTTCCCTTTCGAGGAGAGCCCTTCATCCTGCCCCTCTGCATTTTTCTGTATTTTACTCGTTTCGGCTGCAGCATGATTCAGATTCCTTTTCAATCCGTATTCTGTGCGATGAGGTCGAGTTTGAATTTTTTAGGATCCTTCTCGCCTTTGTATATCCATACTTGTATTCCGATTTTTCCGTACGTTGTGAACGCTTCCGTGTGGGCGTAGTCGATATCGGCGCGGAGAGTGTGAAGCGGCACGCTGCCTCTTCTGATCCATTCGCGTCTCGCTATTTCAGCTCCGCCGAGCCGCCCGGCGCAAGATATCTTGCATCCTTCCGCTCCGGCTCTCATGACTTTCTCGCACGTCTGTTTTATAGCTCTTCTGACGGCAAACCTTCTCTCGATCATCATCGCAACGCTTTCGCCCACGAGCCATGAATCGAGATCGGGCTGCTCTATCGGTCTGATTTTGATTTCAACGTTCTTTCCGGTCTTGTCCCTCAGGTGTTTCGTGAGAGCCTCGATCGTCTCTCCCGATTTTCCTATGACGATCCCCGGTTTGGATGTATTGATGTAAACCGTGATGTTTTTTGCCTTGCGTTCGATCTCGACTTTGGAAATGCTGCTGAACCTGAGATTCTCGCGATTGATTTTCTTTAGGATTTTCCCGGTCGCCGGCCGCTTGTCGCCCTTGTAATTCCACGTTCGGACTATGTCGCGTATCGCAAAATCCTCATGCAGATTGTCGATGTAATCCTTCTCGGCGTACCATCTGCTGTCCCAAGTTTCGATTATTCCGAGCCGCATCCCGCGGGGGTGTATTTTCTGTCCCAAGGTGATCCTCCTTTAACTCTTCACTTCGGTAAGTACGATTGTGATGTGGCTTGTGCGTTTTCTGATTCTCACGCCTCTGCCCATGGCTCTCGCGCGCCATCTTTTCAGAGTCGGGCCTTGGTCCGCAACCGCGTCCTCGACTTTCAGGTAATCCCTAAGCAGATTGTGATTTTCCTCGGCGTTCGCGCCGGCGGATTCGAGCACTTTCCCGATCACTTCGGCGGTCGGGGAAGGCATGAACTTCAAAATCGCCACTGCTTCCGAAAACTTCTTTCCCTTGATTAGGTTGAGGTAGCGGCGGACCTTGCTCGATGAGATCCTCACATATCTGGCTTCTGCTGTTACAAGTTGTTTCTCAGCCATCTTTTTTCCTGCCTGTCACACGCCCTCGCGGATCATCTCCGAGGGGCTTATTATTTTACTCCGGTTTTCTTTTCGGAACCGCCGTGGCCCCTGAAAAGTCTCGTCGGCGCGAATTCGCCGAGTTTATGTCCCACCATGTTTTCAGTGATGAACACGGGGATGTGCTTCTTGCCGTTGTGCACGGCGATCGTGATCCCGACCATCTCCGGCACCACCATCGACGCGCGCGACCACGTTCTGATTATGCCGCCTTTTTGTTTTTGCGCCGCCTTCACTTTCTTGAGCAGCTTCTCTTCTATGAACGGCCCTTTTTTTAACGATCTCGGCACTGCGCGCCTCCTGCATTTCCGCATCTACCGCCGCGTTCCGCTTCAAGCGGCCCGGCGCAAACGGTTATTCTTTATTTGTTCTTTTTCTTCCTCGATGTCACTATCGACTTGTTGCTCTTCTTGCGCGGTCTTGTCTTGCCGCCTTTTGCGGGCACTCCCCACGGCGACACCGGATGGCGTCCCGCCGTCTTGTTCTTTCCTTCGCCGCCTCCATGCGGGTGATCGCACGGATTCATGACCGTTCCTCTGACCGTCGGCTTCACTCCGAGCCATCTCTTACGCCCGGCTTTTCCGTATGAAACAAGGCTGTGTTCTTCGTTTCCAACCTGCCCCATCGTCGCCCTGCACTTCAGATTGAAAAGTCTCACTTCTCCCGAAGGCATTCTCACATGCGCCTGTTCGCCTTCTTTTGCAAGGAGCGTTGCAGACATTCCGGCCGACCTCGCCGCCTTGCCTCCCGAGCCCGGTCTGAACTCGATATTATGCACCAGCGAGCCGAGCGGTATCTCGGACAATGTCAGCGTGTTACCTTCCAATATTTCGACTCCGGGACCGGATTTTATCCTGCTCCCGACCTTCATGTTCTTCGTCGCTAAAATGTATTTCTTGACTCCGTCGGTGTAATGAACGAGCGCGATTCTGCTCGAGCGGTTGGGATCGTATTCGATAGAAACGATCTTTCCCTCGACGTTGTCGCGGTCTCTTTTGAAATCCATTATCCTAAGTCTTCTTTTGTGGCCGCCGCCTTTGTGCCTTACCGTCAGACGCCCCTGATTGTTGCGTCCGCCGTTTTTCTTCTTAGTTACGGTCAGCGACTTTTCCGGCTTGTCTTTCGTTACATCTTCGTTCGAAAGCCCGATGTGAAATCGTCGGCCCGGTGTTGTTGGATTTGATTTTTTCAGCGCCATTTCATTGCCTCTTTCTTACATTCCCTCGAAGAATCCTTTGATCTTCTGGTCCTTGCTCACGGTGACTATCGCTTTTTTCCAGTCCGGAGTTATCCCCGAGAAGCGGCCCATGCTCTTCTTCCTGCCCTTCATTCTGACGATGTTGACTTTCTCGACATTGACTTTGAAGAGCGTTGTTATCGCCTTCTCAACATCAGTTTTCGTCGCATCGCGGGCAACTTTGAAGTAGTACTTGTTTTCGCCGAGATCGGTGTGGCTCTTCTCCGAAATTACCGGCGCTATGATGATGTCTCTCGCGTCTTTCATATCCTGATCCTATCCGACATTGAGTTTGAGCTTTTCCGCCGTCGCTGGCGTCATGACAAGCCATTCGCTGTCAAGGAGATCCTTGATGTTCAAGCAGTTTGAATTAAGGCATTTCAGTTGCGGAAGATTCCGGGCGGATTTCACCGCGTTGTCTATCGCTCCGCCCTCGAAAATCAGAAGGACTTTGCCCTTGATCTCTTTTGAGTCGATCAACTGTTTGAATTTCTTCGTTGCGGGTTTCTCATACTGCAAGGCGTCGATAACGACTCGCCCTTCGGTTGCTTTCGACTGAAGGACGCTTTCGAGAGCCGCTCGCTTCACCTTCTTGTTGATCTTAAGTTGATAGCTCTCGAGCGAAGTTCCGAACGCACGGCCGCCGCCTACCCACTGGATCGCCCTCGTACTGCCCTGTCTTGCCCGGCCGGTCCCTTTCTGTCTCCACGGTTTGGCGCCGCCGCCGCTCACATCCGAACGGTTCTT
>JAKLIR010000119.1 GCA_022709505.1 bacterium
ACGAAAAACCGGGCGCGGCCGCACGGACGCCGTGAACCGGATTCTGGATTTCCACGCGGGAGACGCCTAATTCGGCGAGAAAATCTGCAAACAGGCTGTTGTTGACTGAGATGTGCCTGAAGACCCGGAGTTTCGGTTCGCGCTCGTCCTCACCGAAAGCCGACTCGATAATCGACGGAATCCGCGGATCGGTTTTCTGGAAAGAAAGGATCCTGCCGGCGACCGGTTTTATGCCGGGAAATTCGGAGGCGACAAGAGAGAGGAATCCGATGTCGTTCGCGATCACCTCCGCGCCCGGCGCTGAAGACGCGACGGTTTCCGCCAGCTTGATCGCGCGACGCAGCGAGGATTCCGGCAGATAGGGTGTTTCGAGATGAAACGACAGGCCGCGCGCCGCGGCGTTCTCTATTATCTCCCGAAGTTCGTCGGGCTCGGGAAGAGCGTCGGCGCAAAATGCGGTTCCGGCATAGACGCCGCTGAACCCGCAAGCATCTTTGTCCGAGACATCCCGGATACTTTCGATGTGGATTTTTTTGTCCGGATCGGCCATCAACTTTTGTCCGCGCCTTTCCCACCCGGTTCGACGTTCTTTGAACGGCGTTCTCTGAAGAGGCGCGATTTGACCTTGTCCGGTTGGTTGTAATAACAATAGGACTCGCCGCAGAAGTTGGGATATTCCTTTCTCCTGATCTTTCTCGCGGCGGTTACGTACCTTTCGCGATCGGGGTTGTCTTCGAGCAGTTTCAGCGCGTCCCTGACGAGTTGCGTTTCGGCGACTTTTCGTTCGGTGATGCACTGACGGCCGACTATCTTGGCCGCCGCCATGTTCGGGATCGACGCGAATTCGTAAAGCGCGCACAGCCCGCACGCCACCCTGAAACTATTCCATTCATCGAAGAATCGGAATCGCCTTCCTGAGAACAACGTTTCCTCGGTCTCGGTTGAAATCAGATCCGCGGAATATTCCCGGCAGCACATCATCCCGTTTCGCGCCACGAATCTATCCTGAAGGGCGGAGATCACACGGTTGTTGTAAACCTCGGACAGAAGGGCGGTGCGGCGGCCGAGGATTTTCTGAACCAGCGTGCTAACGACCGACGTCGGACTCGCGTTCACCCTGTAAGTCGCGTGTTCGAAGCGGCAGAGCGCATTTGGGAAGTAACACCTCTCCGACATTATGAAGACTTCGAACTCGGTGTCCGGGCAGGCCGCCGAGATCGCCGCCGCCTCCTCGGGTTTTATGTGGCGCGGCAGGGTTATCCGCGCAGCGCCGAGACTCCGGTACAAGCGTGCGGCGGCGGAATTGAACGCCCCGCCGAAAGTGCTGACGATCAACTGCACGTCCGGATGTTTTTCCCGCAGATGCTTCATGAGGGAAATGTCCGCGGCGATCACTCCGTCCACCCCGCAAGCCACGCTGTCCGCAAGCTCTCCCGTGAGCGTCCTGAACTGGTCGTCGGGATACAAGGCGTTGTAGGTTATGAAAACTTTCATTCCGAGAGAGTGAGCTTTCCGCGTCAATTCCTCGAGGTCCTCATGGCTCGCGATGTTCGCCTCGGACGTATGTCTTGAATTAAGGGAAAACACGTTAGTATATTCCTTGACGGTCTCGGCGCGCATCAGGCCGCAGTAAAGTTCGCTCGCGCCCGCTCTTTCGAGCGGCTCGACCTCGGAAACGTGATTTACCGGAGCGAGTATTTTCATAGGCTTTTCAGAGATATCGGATTCAGCTCCGCGTCAGAACGGCTTTTCGGTTTCGAGGATCATTGAAGCCCGCATCTTTCTGACACGCGGAAGCATTCCCTCCTCCATATACATTTCCATGATTCTTTTTACGGGAACCGCGCTTCGGATGGAATGCAGGAGAGCTTGGTGCCCGCTACCGGCGACTCCGAGCGCCGAGGCCAGACGTAGCACGAAAATTATGAATCTCGCCGGCGCGGATCCCGGATCGAGATCGGCGATGAATATGCCGCCGCCCGGTTTGAGCACTCTTTTCATCTCGGACACCATCTTTCCGGGATCGTCGAAATGGTGGAATGATCCCTCCGAAAAAATGTAGTCGAACGCTCCGTCAGCGAATGGAAGCGACACGGATTCGTTCCTGACGAGAAAAGAAGCGCCGCCCGCCGGTATTTCCGCGGCTGCGTGGGCGAGAAGGGCGGAGTCTATGTCGCAGCCGACTATCAAGCATTCCGGATTCGAGGCCGCCATTTGTTTTATGGCGAACCCCGGACCGCATCCAATTTCGAGCACTCTCGAAGGCCCGCGCCCGTCGCCGAACCTCGCGCGCGCGAAGTCTTCCACGTATAGTGATTTACTTCGTTTTTTTCTATAGCGGATATACTCCTCCGCGGTTATGCCTTCGTCGGATATTCCACCCATTGTTCCGTTTCCCGGAAATCGCGGCGCGTCAACGACCCTTATTTTATTATAGCATCACAAGGGGGTAACTTTCCCGCCCGGTCGGCGAGAAAACGGCGCGGGATTTACGCGGCGCGTCCCCTCGAATATAATGAAAAAATACTGCTTTGTTTCAATGGGAGTCTTCCGGGTGAAAAAAATAATCCTGATCTGCGCGGTGGTGCTCGTTCTTTTTCTGATCGCGTTCAGCGGGAAGATGAAGGACGAAAAGAAGATCCTCGCGGAGCGGAAATACCATGCGGCGCCGGCTGCCGGGGAGATGGTGAAAATCGCCGTCAACGGCCGTGAGTTCCTAATCGATGTTTACGAGTATCCGAACAAGAAGGGCGAAATTCCGAAGGGCGGCATGACGTACGACGCCGCGAGACGGGCCTGCGAGAGCGCCGGCAAAAGGCTTTGCACGAACAGCGAATGGACGGAGGCTTGTCAGGGCGCCCGGCTTGCCGAATACGGATTCGGAAAAGTTTTCATAAAGAAGAAATGCAACAACCTGCATTCGGATCGCCGGGTGGCTTCCTCCGGAGGATTCAGCGGTTGCGCGACGAAGGACGGCGTGTATGATATGTCCGGCAACCTGTGGGAATGGGTCTCGCCGGGGAAAACAGGCGCGCTTCAGGCGAAGGGCGGTTCGTTCCGGGACGGCGAATTGTCGGAGAGATGTGTTTTCACGTTCAAACTATTCCGTGTTCAGGAGAAGGGAATGTCGTTTGATAATTTCGGCGCGCGATGCTGCAAGGAACCGTGATGAACCGGGTTTTTCGTCCGGGTCGTGGGCCTGAACGGAAGTCGAGCCTTATAAAAAAACTATTGTTGAAAAACACAAAAGAATTATAATATACATCGCTGTTCGATGGGACGATGTGAATTGTCCCGGGCGCGGGCCAACGTAGCTCAGATGGTAGAGCGGCGCACTCGTAATGCGCAGGTCACCGGTTCGATCCCGGTCGTTGGCTTTTTTTTATTGGTGCTCAATACGGCGGGAGGCGGGTGTGGAGGCAAGAACGGTTTTACTGATAATTCTTGCTGTTCTAATTGTTTTATTCGTCCCCTTCTATCCTTTCAAACTGATAAAAAGAATCATCCTTTTTTTCTTCAACAGATTCATTCCGCTTCCGATTAAGTTTGAGGACATCGGAGGGATCCCGATCTTCGGGATGAAACTTTTCCGTGTGAGGATCTCTCTCGGAGAAGCCGGAGTGCTCGAGGCCGAGGAAATAAATCTGCGGATAAATTTCTGGCGTCTCGCGCTGTTGAAGCGCCCTTCGATAAACCCTCTCGTCCTGCATAAGCCGCACATAAGAGTGAATCAGGAGAAACAGACAGGTGAAGTTTGGTTCCTGTTCCCATTGACGGCTATGAAATGGGTCGTGAGCACGTTGTTCATGAACCTCTGGGGTTTGAACGTGGTGAAGATGATAGGCGGAACGGTTGTGATCGAAGGGAAGAAGGGCGACACGGTGATGGAGGATTTTAGCGGAATCTTCACATCGCATGGGGCTAAAGTGAAGGTCAGAAGGCTGACGTGCAGGGTCGGCGCCGGAAGCATAGACATACATTTCCCGAGGCGCGGCCCGGCGACTGAAGGCAAACTCGTGGTAAGGAATATCAGAATAGAAGACCTCGTCGCGTTGAAAGTGCCCGGGAACATGGCCGGCCCGATTAACATCGAGGCAGTTATGTCCGGCCCGGTTTCGGACACCGAAATAGTAGGGCATATAAGCTCGCCGGCTCTGCGAATGAGGGACGAACCTATAGAGGACTTCCATTCGCCGCTCCGTTTCAAGGGTACGAAACTCTCACTCGAAAAAATGCGCGGCCACATGGGGGAATACCAACTGAACGGCGATCTCGTCACGGATGTGACGACGGACATATCTCGGCTCCACCTCAAGGGCAAGGGAACCGGAAAAGCATCTCAGTCCATTCTGAAAATGCTTGCAATGAAGCCGTTCATAGAGTCCGCCGGCCTCGATGTGGATGTGGTGCTCGAAGGAGACCTGAACGAATTTTATGAATACACGGGCGACATAGCGCTCAATCTGAAAAACGCAAAGGTGGATTTCTCCGAGGTGGGGCAGGGAACGATGGATTGGTTCCCGCTCGAACCGATACCGGAGGCCGTTCTGAACCTGCGGCTCGAAAAGGGTGTGCTCAAGTTCATCGATTGTAGTGCGAAATCAGGGAAATTCACTCTCCACTGTGACGGGCAGGTTGCTATGCATTTCGATCAGGAACAGGATCGGGTGGACCGCTCTCAATTCGAATTTCATTTCAGGGCGGATTCTCCCGACCTTCAGGAACTGGCCGTGCTGTTCGGGCAGGGACGCTACAAAGTGACCGGTTCGGTGGAGGCGTCCTTCAATCTCGACTGCGATTATTCGGACCATTTTCATAAACTCGAAGGCGACGGCAAAATCACGGTGCTCGACGCCAACCTGACCGGAATTCCCATCTTGAAACGGACCATGAAAGCTCCGAAAGATGTTACGGTGGAGAAACTCGAAGGCGACATCATCCTCGAAAAAGAACAGATCAGATTCGAGAACGTGACATGCGTCGGCAAGTGGCTTGATCTTGCTCTCGGCGCAAAGATTGGTTTTTTCGACAAGGAGCTTGCCGTTGACGGAGAGATATCCGTGATCCCAGCGATAGTTGAAAAAAACAGGTTTTTCAAAATGCTTCCCGGCGCCGAGGAGCTTTCAAAGTTGATCCGCGCCGGGTTCCGAATGACCGGCAAAACTGAAAAACCGAAATTCAGATTCGTAGTCCCGAACGCTGTCAAGGAATTCTTCAGCCCCGCCAAGGAAGAACATTCTCAAAGTGAAGATCAGGGCTGAAACCTTGTTGCAATAAAAATGATGCTTATCCCATATTAATTTCAACTCGGATTCGTCAATAGTGCGCCGAATCCGAATGACGGATTCGGGATAATGCATTGCGTTTTTATGTAGCGCCGGGTCTCCGCACACGGCGGCCCCGAAACGTCCACCTCTGACGTCCGTATCCCCTCTGGATTCCGGGTCTCAGCCCGGAATGACGAACAAAAGAGGAATATATCCGAATCCGTCATTGGAATCCGGGTTTAATATTTTGCATCTGAAGCAAAAAAAAAGCGGCGGTTTTGAGGCCGCCGCTTTTTATAACGTTCTGATTATGGCTGTGAATTATTTCGGGCAGGATTTCGTCGCGCAGCAAGAGGGCAGCGGATCCTTGGACTGACAGAGAACGGCTGTTGATACGGCGGCGTCCGAAATGGTCTTGTTGTAGAGTTTCTTGAGTGTCATGAGGTCGCCGAGTCCGACCTTGCCGTCCATGTTGAAGTCTGCCCACGCCCTGTAGCAGGCGTCGCCTCTGCTGGCGTTGTAGGCGTTCTTGATCGCCATCAGGTCCTGCAGGTTCACTTTGGTGTCGCAATTCGCGTTGCCTATTTCGCCGCCGAACGAGCCGGTTGTCGAATCGGGCATTTGAATAGCGGATGTCTCGACCGCTTTCGTGGGGGAAAGAGCCACATCGTCCGCGAGAGTTGCAACACAATCGCCCGTGGTTCCATCTTTCGTGCAGCTTTTCTGTCCGTAAATTGCGTCGAGTGATGCGGCGGGAATGACGGCTCTCACGGCGTACTTGTTCCCCGTCGTGAGGTCTGATTCCATGAGTTTGAGGGAAGGAAGAGTGCCGTCCGTGCCGGCGGACACTTCCTTAACCACGCTTGATGTTGTCTTGTTGTACACCTGAACTTTGAGGCCCGCTATTGTGGTCGTGGTTTTCTTATAGGCGTTGTTCTTGCAGGTGGCGTCCGCCGCGAATGTGCAGGCTTCGAGTCCGGTTTTCTGGAACGCGCCTGAAATCTTGATCTCGATTTTACAGGAAGTCGGGTTTGCGACGCACGGGTCTGCCGGCACATCTTTATTGATCTCGACGGCTGTTGTCGAGATGATTTTCGCGGATGCGTCGCAGTCGCCTTTGAAGTCCACAGCTATGTAATAGGTTCCGTCCGCGGAGACATCGACCTTGCTTATCGTGTAAGCGGTTTCGGAATGGTTTCCGGCCACGGGCGCCGCCGTGAGTTTCGTGGTGCATGAGGAAACGCTCGATGTTGAGCAGAGGTAGATGTTGTAGCCGGCGGTCGTGCCGTCCGGGTCCGAGCCCGAATTGTTCCACATGACCTTCACGCCGTATTTGTCGGGAGTTGCTCCCGGGATGACGTTTGTCGGCGGTTTGCACATATTACCGGGCGTGCATGCGCCGCAGTTTGTGTGGGCGGCGGACTCGTACGTCAGGCTCTCGTTCGGCGCCATGTCTATGGCGGTGGCGCAGTACATGTAGGTGTGGTTCGGCGTCACGGTGTCGTCCAGATATTCGAGGGCGGATACGGGCTCCGATGTAATCTTGGTGTAATTCGCCGTTGCCTTGCATGAAGCATCGTTTAGAACTTCACATCTATAAACGTTATAAGTGACCACATCCTTATCGGTGATTGCCGGCCACTCGGGCGTGCAGGAGACCGCGTCGAATCCGATCGGGTCCGTCATGACGGGTTTTTCGGGTGCTTTAGTGTCTTTGGGCGTGCATGCCACCGGATCGGGTTTCGGTTCATTTCTCGAGAAGTTACCGGCCGCGTCATACCCGTAAACACGATAGCAGTACGTCTTGTTGTTTTCGAGGCCGACGTCCGTGAAAGTCGGTTTCGCGCCGGCGCCGGTTCCGGTCCCTCCGTTTGCGGCGGTCGGCGGTTCGGGCATGGTCACCGAGTTGCAGTTCGCGGTTGTCGATATGGCTCTGAAAACATAGTATCCCATGAGGTCGGTCGGCGCCGGGAAGTCAACGCTGGGCGTCAGGTCGCAGGTGCCGTTCGCGCATTCGGTCTTGGTTGTTCTTTCGATTTCGAGTTTGCAGGAATTACCTTCCGCCGGCGCCGTCACGGTCGGGGGGGAGGCCGGGAACAGCGGTGCGTATGTTTCCGCCACGGCTGTGAGAGTGAGGCATTTTCTATAAGTCGTCATGGTGTCGAACATGCTGCAATTCGCCTCGGTGTTTCCGGGGCAGGTGCCCGCCGTCGTGCAGTTGTCGCAGGCTTCCACATAGAAGCACCACTTCGATTCCTTGTCCCCGAATGAAGCTTTATCCTGCATGGTCAGGGTCTTGTTGGATTGAGAGACCAAGCTGGAATTGAGCTTCTTCCAAGTTGTATCTTTTTTCTCGCAATCCACTCCCACCATCTTCTGTTCGCAGGCGTACACGTTATATCCGCCCATATCCGTTTCCGCGCTTGGTTCCCAAGACAGGTTCACGCCGATGGTGCTCGGAACGAGGGTGACGCCGAGGGTATCGACTTTGCCCGGCGCTTTAAGGTCTTTCGGGGTGCATGTGCCGCTTCCTTCGCCGGATTCGTTGTTTCCGATGTCGATGGCTTTGATTTTGTAAGTATAGGTATTTCCGTTCTCTATAACGAGAGGATCGGCGTCGGTGTAGCTGGTATCGAGCAACGCGCCCGATGGATTCAGGAGAGTCGTATCTCTCTTTATGTAGTAGCCGTAGAGGGATGAGTCTGTCGAGTCTCTCAGCCATGTGCATAAGCATTTTTGTTCGCTTCCTGCGGGGGTGGCGCAAGCAATGGCCGTCGGCGTGGCCGGAGGCACCCAGTCTTCCACGACGCATGTGGACGGCGTGACTGTTTTCTTGTCGGTCTCTTTGTTGGTTCCCGATTTATTCACGGCGGTCACATAAAAATAATGGGTTTTTCCATCGAGTAAATCTGTCGAAACCGAGTAGGATTTGGAGAACGAAGCGCTTGTTCCGTCTTCGGTGATATCCAAGGAGCTTTCGTATGTCGCCGTGTCGGCGTTATTCACGGTGTTGTGATAGATTTTGTATTTTCCGGTTATGTTTTTGTCCGGAGATGGCGCGATTTCTATGACACATTGGTTTCCGCCCGCGGGCTTGGTTTGGCTTTTCGCGCATTTGAATGTACTTCCTTGTCCGCCGGTCTGGCATTTCACGGACTTCACGGGCGGCGCGGCGGGGGGCACGTCGCTTGTTCCGTAGGTCGCGGTTTGGTTTTTCTGCTGGAGTGCGAGACCTGATGAGAGGTCAACCAGCCAGAAGGGCGTCGCCCCGGAGAGAGATATCTGCCCGGTGAGGAATA
>JAKLIR010000012.1 GCA_022709505.1 bacterium
CATGCCGGACCGGATGCGCCGGACTACATCTGGGGATGGCGGGACAAGTGATTTTTCGCTGCTGCGAACGGCGTACCGGCGCCGACGTTGATTTTCACTCTCATATGGATGATATTTAATTCAAACAAATTACAGCCGGAACAGCCGCCGGCGGGAATTCCGGAGACCCGGATTGGAACAGATTCCTTTTAACAGACCGTACACCGTAGGCAACGAAATCGAACTCATTCAAGAGGCCGTGGATAGCTGGCACATTTCCGGCGACGGCGCTTTTACTAAAAAGTGTCAGGAGCTTCTCGAAGAAACGCTCGGCGTCCCTAAAGTCCTTCTGACGACATCATGCACGGACGCACTCGAGATGGCCGCCCTTTTGCTCGAAATCCGCCCCGGAGACGAGATCATCGTCCCCTCTTTCACTTTCGTCTCCACCGTGAACGCTTTCGTGCTTCACGGAGCGAAACCGGTTTTCATCGACATCCGCAAGGACACGCTGAATCTCGATGAATCCCAACTCGAACGACTGATAACGCCTAAAACAAAAGCAGTGGTTCCGGTGCATTACGCGGGCGTGGGCTGCGAGATGGACTCGATCCTCGAGATCACCGCCCGCCACGGCGTCGAAGTAGTGGAAGACAACGCGCACGGGCTCTTCGCCAAGTACAAAGGAAAACAGCTCGGTTCGTTCGGAGCGACGGCCACCCAAAGTTTTCACGAAACCAAGAACTTTATTTGCGGCGAGGGCGGCGCGTTAATCATCAACAACCCCAAGCTCATCGAGCGCGCCGAGATCATCAGGGAGAAAGGCACGAACCGCAGCCGCTTCTTCCGGGGGCAGGTCGATAAATACACATGGGTGGACGTAGGCTCAAGCTACCTCCTTTCCGATATCCTTTCGGCGTTTCTTTATGCGCAATTGACGGCGCGAGACGACATCCAGACCAAGCGACGCCGGATATGGGAACGTTATTTCGATCTCCTTTCGCAATGGGCGGCTGAAAACGACGTGCTTCTCCCAAAGATCCCGGATCACTGCGAGCAGCCGTACCACATGTTCTATATGATCGTCCCCAACCTCGACTACCGGCAAAACATGTTGTCATATCTCAAGAATAACGGCGTTTCCGCGGTCTTTCATTACCTCCCGCTCCACACCTCGGAGATGGGGATGAAATACGGCGGCCGGCCCGGAGACTGCCCGGTGTCAGAGAACATCAGCGACAGACTCGTCCGCCTTCCCTTCTTCAACGCCATGTCTGAAACAGAAGTGGAGAAAGTGGCGGAAACGATCGTCGCCTTCAAACCTTAAATCAATTTTTTCACAAATCTGGATTAGTGCATCGTCGTGCCTTCCTGCAGGAAGCTCCCGACAGCGGCTTCCTCGGAGTGCATGATGGACATGACCTCCGTCAGGTTCAGCACGGAAAATACGTTCGAATTCGAGGGGGAAAGACCGATCAGCCTAATCCCGCCGATCAGCGGGTTCACTATCTTATGCCCGAACATCAGAGATCCCACCCCGGTACTGTCAATGAAATCCACATTCACGAGGTTCACGACGATCTTGTGATGCCCGAAGTTAACAAGTGATTCAAGCCTGACTTTAAACAACGCCGAAGTCTGCACATCAAGGTTTCCCGTGACGTCGAGTATAATTACGTCGTTAACATATCTCTCTCTTATCTCGAAGGCCATTGAGCGAGCCCCTCTCGATTTTCGACCTTTATGTTCGAAGTCAGTCTATTTGGCATTATTATATAAATACATTTTATCAAGCATCAACCCGAAGCAAGAAAAAAGAGTGTGATCCGCGTCACACTTTTTCAGGGGCGCCCGCGCAAAAAAACGTGTAGTGTCTGCTCCCGGACCCGAGCCGATTTCCCAAATATCAAATGCCGATTAAAAACCATCCGCTTGTGGTACAATAAATTAAGCCTTCCAAAATTTATCAAGATTGGAAGCTGAAAAAAGAAAGGCGACGACCATGTTCTGCGGCAAGTGCGGAGTCTTCGTTCCGCCCCAAAATCATTTTTGTACGAAGTGCGGAACTCCCATCACACAAGCATTTCAGAGTACGCCCGCGGATGATTACCATGTGATAAAAATCAAAGATAAGAACCTCGATTACACAAACCACGGCGAACTCGTGACGATATTCGAGCGGACGAAAGACAAAATGATCCTAATCGACCTTTCCGTCGTGGATTTCATAGACAGCGTCGGGGTGGGCGGACTCGTCACGCTCGTTTATAAAACTAACCGGACGAAACAGGAAATCAAATTCATCATAACATCCGAAAAAATCATGAAGGCCATAAGCGCCCTCGGGGTGGACAACGTTCTGGATATATATGAAAACGAACAAGATGCCCGCGCAAGCTGGGGACTCACACCGGTTTAAATTCAAGCAATCCGGACTCATTGGAATTTTAGCGGCGCTCGTATCCGGGCCTTTGTTAACGCTCGCTTTCTCGCCCTTCGATTTCAGTTTTGTTGCATGGTTCGCGCTCGCGCCGTTCCTGTGGTCGGTGCGGAACGTAAGGCCGAGATCCGCAGCATTTCGCGGCTACATTTTCGGCATGGCGTATTTCGCGGCGCTTTTCTGGTGGATAACGAAAGTAAGGTATCCGGCGTCGCTCGGATATTTCGGCGGAGTGATCCTGCTGCCGGCAATCTTTTTCGTACCGTGGGCGCTGGCGGCTAATCGTCTCGAAAAATCCGAATCACAGTTCGTGAGGATATGGGCGCCGGCCTTCCTATGGGTGATGATCGAATGGGTGACGGCGCATGGGATGTTCGGATTTCCTTGGTGGGCGCTCGGGAACTCACAGTCGAAGAATCTCGTCATCGCACAATCGGCGAGCATCGGAAGCATCTATATTATCTCCTTCATGATCGTCATCGTAAACCGTTTTCTCGTGTCTTGCGCGCAAAAGCGGCTGAAGACCGAGGCAACGAGCTGGGCGGCGGCGGCGGCGATCATAATCCTCGCTATTGTTTACGGCGCGATATCTCTCAACCAAAGTCCGCCTTCGGAACATCCCCTCCGCATTTCGCTGATACAGGCGAACTTCTCTCAGGACGAAAAGATAGCCACCGTGCAACTCGGAGAAATGTTCACTTCCCACTTCAGAATGACGGAGGAAGCGGTTGCGGAGTCCCGTCCGGACATGGTTGTCTGGCCCGAGACCATATCGCCGATCTTCTGGTTCACCGGTCCGGGAAACATGGAAGCCACGAAAACCCGGCTGAAACAACTGGGGATAACTCTCGTGGCCGGAGTTTACAACTGGAGCGGCGACGGTAAAAAAAATTATAATTCGGTGATAGCCGTCGATCCGGACAAAGGACTTCTCGGCAGCTACAGCAAGATTCATGTCGTCCCGTTCGGAGAGACATTCCCATACAGACGCTTTTTCGAACGGGTAAGCCCCGCGCTCGGAGAATGGATAAGAAAAACGGTGTATGAGGACGAAGACGACCTGTCGCCGGGAACGAAATACACCGTGTTCAGATCGAGAAACGGTAAATTCGGAACCCTCATTTGCTTCGAATCCATATTCCCGCAAATGACGCGCCGGATGGTGCTCGACGGCGCGGAATACATCATAGTAATAACAAACGACGCGTGGTTCATGGACACGCCGGGCACGTACCAGCACGCATCCATGGCCGCGTTCAGAGCAATTGAAAACCGGAAATATGTTGTTCAGGCGGCGAACAGCGGTATTTCAACGATCATCGATCCGCTCGGCAAGGTGATCGATAAAACTCCCGTACTCGAAAAAACCGTACTTACAGGCTCCATCTACCCCAATAACGAAAAAACATTCTATTCGAGATTCGGAGACGTCTTCGCGGCCCTATGCGCCATCCTTTTCGCGGCCGCGGTTCTCTCCGCCATCCTCATGAAGAAAGAAAGCTCTACTGATCCTTCCAAAAAATGACCGATGGAATGAGGCTCTATATGCTTGGTTCCAAGCTCTCGCCGGGTGGAACATTTCAATGGAATTTGAAAATCAGTTTGCATTCCTGTCAAAATCTTTTAAAATACTTTGCTTGGAAATCCTTTCCGGATTTTCATGAGAAAAACGCGCCCGTAGCTCAGCTGGATAGAGCAACGGACTTCTAATCCGTAGGTCAGGCGTTCGAATCGCCTCGGGCGTACTAAATTGAAACAAAGTGGCCGCAAATCCTTCGGAACGATTTTTAATGAACAAAAACTACATGGTTTTCCTCGGAATATGTTTCCTTAATCCAACGCTGACAAATATCGGACTCGGGCTTCAGAAATGGGCCATCGACAATAAAATTCATACATCCGAATCAGGGAAAGGCGCTCTTTTCGTCTCCGTTTGGTGTTTCGGGCTTCTGCTGCAACTGTTCGTTTTCTTCCTCGCGTTCAAGGCGCTCTCGATAGGAAACGCCTCGACGCTCGGCGGGTTCGCTGGTTTCGGCCTTGTGGTTTTAACCCTTTTTTCATTCGCCATCCTTAAAGAGCACATCTTGAAACAGGAGATGCTCGGGATGACGCTGATACTGACTGGAACGGCAAGCCTCGGTTTTTTCAGCAGCGGACATCAAAGTGCGGAAGTAATAGTTCACCAACAAAGCATGTTAGTGTTTTTCATGGTATATTTCGCATTTGCTGCGGCGGGAATATTTTTGCTGTTCAAGAATCTTCGGGGATACGGCGGCGCGATATTCGGGCTTTTCGGAGGTAGCACGTCGGGACTCGCTATGGTGTTTTTGAAAATAGTCACCCACCTTCCCGGCATGAAGGAATCGCTTCTTTCAACCATGATCCATTCGCCGTACACATGGCTGATGGCTATCGGCGGCGTGGGTGGGATGGCGCTCGTTCAAATCGGATACAAATTCGGGAAGGCGATTCAGGTCGTGCCGTGCTTTTCTTCGATGGTCGTGATAATTCCAACCATTGCGGGAATCTCGATACTTGGAGAATCCGTGCCGACGGCATGTATCCTGAGCGTTGTCGTGATCACTTCGGGAGTCATTCTCACAACAACCGCCGCCCCGGCGGCGGCGCGGCGAGCATAGCAAGACCGCTGATTTTAATGCTTCAACTTATTCGTTCGCCGGGCGAAACACCCTCGCCGACATTCAGAAGCGCGATCTCGTCCCCGCTTCCGGCCGCGAGAAGCATCCCCTTTGATTCATGACCCATTATCGTTTTCGGTTCGAGATTCGCAACCACGGCGATCATTTTCCCGACAAGCTCCTCGGGTTTGTAGCATTTCCCGATGCCGGCTATGATCTGTCTCGTCTCAAGTCCGAGGTCAACCGAGAGCTTCAACATCTTCATCGAGCCTTGAACGGCCTCCGCCTCAAGTACTTTTCCAACTCTGAGATCGAGATTCGCGAAATCATCTATCGTAACAGGCTTCTTGAGCGCGGGTATCTTCGGCTTTGCATCTTTTTTGGGCTTCTGCCCTTTCCCTCCGCCGAGTTTCTTCTTTTCTTCGGCGATCTGCTTATTCTCGATCTTTGAAAAAAGAATCTCAGCGACGGGGAGTGATGCTCCGTCCTTGAATATGTCGCGCGCGGCGTCGTCCCAAGAAACTTTCGCGACATCGCCTTCGAGACCAAGCATATTCCATACACGGCGCGCGGTTTCCGGAATGAACGGGAACGAAATCACGGAAAGCGTTTTTAGAAGTCTGAGACAAAGCCTCAATGTAGTTTCCGCAGCGGCGGGTTCCGCGGTGATCTTTCTCCACGGCTCACTCGAATCGAAATACTTATTCCCCGCCCGCGCAAGTTCCATCATCGCAACCAGACCGTTTCTGAATTCAAATGCATCGAGCCGCTCCGCCACCCTGCGAGGCGCTTCCTCTATGGTTTGTGCAAGCCCGAGATCGAGTTCCCCGAGCGTCTGCGCCGCGGGAACCTTCCCGCCCATCTTCGTCTCCAGAAATTTCAGGGTGCGGTTGACGAGGTTGCCGTATATGTTCGTGAGCTCGCTGTTGTGAGCAGTCTGGTAGCGGTCCCATCGGAACTCCGAGTCGCTGTTCTCCGGCATATCCGAACAAAGGTAGTACCTTATCGAATCGACGGGATACTTTTCGAGGAATTCGAGAACGTCGATGTACCATCCCTCGCTCTTCGAGAACTGCCTTCCTTCGAGATTGAGAAAAGCGTTCGCAGCCACATAGTCCGCGAGTTTATAGTCCTGTTCCATCCCGTCGAGCATGATCGGGAAAATCATCGCATGGAACGGAATGTTGTCCTTCCCTATGAAATGATAGAGCTTGCATTGCGGGTTCTTCCAGTAATCGGTCCACTTCCCAGCGTCACCGAGGGAGGCAAAATATTCCTTCGTCGAGGAAATGTAGCCGATCGGAGCGTCGAACCAAACATACAGCACTTTTCCTTCCGCTTCCGCGAGCGGCACACGCACGCCCCAGTCGAGGTCTCTTGTTATCGCCCTGCTCTGAAGGCCTCTTTTAAGATAGCCCTGAACTTCCGCCACGATGAACTTCTTCCAAGGCATCCCGTCCTTGCCTTCTTCTTTTTCCGCTATCCAATTCGAGAGCCATTCCGCACGGTCGCCGAGTTTCAAATACCAATGCACGGTCTTTCGCCGTTCAGGTCCGCCTCCGCACACTTTGCATCTCGGATTCTTCAAATCAAAAGGTTCGAGCCACGCCCCGCAACCGCCGCACTCGTCTCCCCTCGCCTCTTTATGCCCGCAGTGCGGACACTCGCCGGTGATGTATCTGTCCGCGAGAAAACGCTTGCACTTCTCGCAGTAAAATTGCTCCGTCTCTTTCTTCTCGATAAGGCCTTTATCGTTAAGCCTTGTAAAAAATTCCTGAGAGATCTCATGGTTCACTTTCCGGGACGTTTGTGAAAAATTCGTAAAATCTATATTGAATTTGTCGAAGATCGATTTTATCAGGTCGTGATTGATTCTGACGTGTTCTTCCGGCGTTCTCCTCGCGGCTTCGGCGGAAATCGTTATCGCAACTCCGTGATCGTCCGTTCCGCAGATGTAAATGATGTCCGCTCCGCACATCTTCTTATACCTTACGAATATATCCGCCGGCAGATAAGCTCCGGAGATATGCCCGAAATGAATAGGACCGTTAGCATAAGGAAGCGCGCTTGTGACAAGTATTTTTTCTCTTTTTGCTCCGTCCGAGACCATGAAAGCTCCTTCCCTTCGAATGAGTTTTTTCATTCTACCACCGGCGTATGAAAAATTCAAAGATAATCAATCCTGCGGCGATGTTCACGCTTCATTGGGCAACGGATTCACACATAAAAATAATAAAGGTATAATAATGTAAATTCTGAAAGACGAAAAATAATGCCGATTTGCGGTAAATGCGGAAACGAAGTCGCGGAAGGGAAGAAATTCTGCGGAAAATGCGGCGCGAAGATAGACGAGTCTTCACACGGCTCGCCCTTGCCGTCCCCCGGCGGCGGTTCTTTCAACTATGATTTTTCAATCGATCCCGCGCTCGAACCTCCCCCGGCGATAATCGACGAATCCGCTTTCGCCGACATCCCTGAGGACGGTTCCAATACACAGGCGCAAGCTCCAGTTCCTAACATTCCAGCGCCGGCGCCCGCGAAACAACCTTCTATTCCTCAATACACTCCCGATGATTCGGGCATAGTTCTTGATGACATTCCCTTGATAGATCCGCCGGCGCCCAAAAAACCTTCCATACCTTTGAAAAAACGCCCCGAAGTCTGGTTCGCGGCAAGCGCGATGCTTCTTATCCCGGCATTCCTTCTCCCTTGGTTTTCGTTCTTCGAGAACGAACCTCTCAGCGCTTTCAGGCTGCCTTTGATTTTCATTTTTTCAGACAGAGTCCAGTTACTTCCATGGCTGACCGTCGGCTTGGTCGTAACAGCTTCGTTCATCGGTTTGATCGCTTTTTCCTTCATCAAGAATAAATACGCCGTCGCGTTCAAAACAATATCCTATATATTGATACTTCTTACAGTAGGAATATTCCTTTTAACGGTAAGGCACTGGAACGCTTTCCTCGGGTTAAACGTCAATTACGCGAAATATCTCGACACAAGATTGCAATGGCTGCCGGACGATCCCATCCCACAATTGCAACTGATAAAACATACCGAACCGGTCGTTGTAAGCAAACCCGTCGCGGGCATTCCGAACAAAGCACAAAACCCGGTAAAACCCGTTGCACCACAACCCCGCGCCGGTGTCTCAATTCCCCCGCAAACCGCCGCTGCTCCAATGAAAATTCCGGCTGGAACTGTTGTTGAGACGGCGACGGCGCAGCTCGCGACCATTGCGAAACCGGGACTGCCAGCCCCCGGAAAAATCATTCCCGCGAAACCGATTAAAAGGAGACCGACGTTTTTGTCCTTCATGTTTTCCGTCTTCGGGTTCGGGACTGTTTTCGCTTTGATTTCGGGAATCTTCTTAATCTTCGCATGTGGAAGAATGGCGACTAAACTCGAATATCCCGATTTGCAGATACCATCTACAGTCGGGGCAATACTGATTGCGGTATTAATAATCATTATCGCGCCGATCCTCATCGCGCGGTTTTTCCCGATGAGGTGGTATTACACGGAAAACCGGCTGCTATCGATCGCGGGAATGAACCGTGCGGCGGTTTCGAGGCTGCACAAGTGCGTGGGGCTCCCGATCGAGGATTATATATGCAAAAGCGTGCTCGCGGGCGACTACAGGAAAGCCGGCATGGTGCGGGAATCTCTTCAACTTTACTCATCCGTCACACGCGAAAAGCCGGAGTTCGCCGACGCCCACAAGGGGGTGGCAGACCTTTATTTCGCGGGAAAGAACTACTGGAAAGCAGCCGAGGAGTACCGCAAATACATTCTGCTCAGGCCGTATTCGCCGGAAGTTCGGGAGAAGCTCTCGACTTCATTGCTCTACATAGCGGACCAATACGCAGCTTATGGGAGATTGTCCGGAGCGGCGAAGTTTTATGAAGAGGCTATGTCTGTTCTTGAGAAAAACAAATCGAACTCCAACCTTCAATACAAGCTCGGCAAGCTTTACCTCCGGCTCGGGAAAATCAGCTTCGGGATCGACCACCTTAAAGCAGCGGCCGACCTGCTCCCGAGGGACTACGAGCTTCAGATGCTCGTAGCCGAACTCTTCAGATCGAAAAGAAACTACGATATCGCACGGCAATACTACGAAAGGGCTATATCGATTCAGCCCGGGAAATCGGAACCGTACATCAAGATAGCAAACATGTATTTAAAAGACCTCAAGGACCAAAATCAAGCCGCGCAGTGGTACCAGAAAGCAATAGACGCCAACCCGGTCAGCGACGCCTCCAAAGAAGCCAAACGGTTGCTTGAAAGTTTGAAGTGACTTGAAATATATTAATACTTAATATAATTTAATTATTCTGATATATTATTAATATCAAAATATGAGGTATAGGAAATACCGGCTATGAAAACACGACTCAGAAAGATAGCCGCCGGCGCCGCGGTACTTTTCATCACACTGATCGCGGCAATACCGGCGATCTCCCAGACCGGCTGGGATCACTATCAGAAGGCCGTTCAACTCCAAAAACAGGAAAAGAATCAGGAAGCGATCGAAGAGCTTAAAAGCGCGGTCGCAAAGGAGCCGGAAAACGCTTTCTACAACAACGCGCTCGGTCTCGCATACATAGATGTCGCCAAATACGACGACGCCTTCGTTTCGCTGAAAAAAGCAGTGGAACTCGACCCTAAACTTCCCGAAGCATACAGCGGCCTCGGAATATGCTACAACGCCCGGGGAGATTACAAACAATCGGTTGACTCTTTCAAAAAATCGCTCGAACTCACTCCGGCGAACAGCCCCGATCTCGCGATCATTCACAACAACATAGGACAAAACTACTATCTATTGAAAGATTACGACAACGCCGAAAAAGAGCTGACGGAAGCGCTCCGCCTGAACGACAAGCTTCTGACGGCATACATAAACCTCGGTAACGTATTTACCGAAAGAGGCGATTTCCAGAACGCGGTGAAATATCACGAAAAAGCCGTCGAGCTCGCGCCCGACTATGCGCTCCCGAGGAACAACCTCGCCTTCGCCTACTTCAAGCTCGGTCGCAACGACGATGCGATAAGAGAGATGGAAAAGGTCCTCAAGATGGACCCCGAAAACCCTCAATTCAAAAGAAACTACGATTTTTTAAAATCCGCGAAAAACAAACCCGAAGAAGAAAAATACGCAGAAGGCCCCTTGAAGGGACTTCCTCGTGAAGTGACGCTTAAACAGCCTACCGAACCGCCTCCCGCAATGAACGAACAGCCGGCTCAAGCCGCGCCGACGGCGCCGGCCGCCCCCGCCGCCGCTTCTCCCGCTCAACCTGAAAAACCGAAAAAGGAAACCAAGGTCGCTTCATCAAACCAGCCGCCGAGCCCGGAAAGAACCGCTCCGAAGGAAAGAAGCAGAAGCGAAAAAGAACCGAAAGCGGCCAAGACCGCCGCCGAACCTCAACCGACGAAAGCCGCGCCCGCCGTTTCAGAGAGAACCGAAAGAAAACGGGGCTCGAAAACAAAGGAAGAAAAAGCGGAGATAGCAAAGAAACAATTAGAGGTTCAAAACACCGAGAACGAAAAAGAATATTATAGAGCAGCTCGTTTCAATCTGAAAAACGGTGATCTCGACAACGCTGAATTGGACATTTCGCGAGCGATAGAAATATCGCCCGACAAACCCGAATACCGGATCGTTCAGGGAATGATCGAGGAGCAGCGCGGCAAACTACATGAAGCAGCCGCCACATTCCGGGAAGTTCTGAAGAGCGATCCGAACAACTCGATAGCCCATAACAGCCTCGGCGCGGTCCAGCAGAAGCTGAACAGGCTCGACCTTGCTAAAGAGGAATATCAGAAGGCGGTCGAGGCGGACGCCGCGAACGGGTGCGCGGCCGGAAATCTCGGCTCCGTTTACGTCTGGGAAGGGAAATGCGATCAAGCAAGAGACCTCCTTACCAAGGCAATCGAACGACAATGCTTGAAGGGCGCCGTCATAAACAACATGTCATTGTGCTACTTCGAATCCGGAGACATAGAAAATTCACAGCAACTTTCCTATCGCTCCCTGAAACTCGAACCGAAGGACGAAACAATCAAGAGCAACTTCAGCTTCATAGTCGAGAAATCCGGCTTGAAGTACACGCCGATAAGGATCGAAAGAGACACGGAACTCTATCCGTACTTCAAATCGGAAGACCCGGAGAACGATGTTCCACTCGCATCGCTTACATCCGTGCAGCCTCTCGATGTTTATGAGGTTTTCAAATCGAACTATCACAAAAAATCGATCCTCGTGTTCCCGTATGAAAACCCGAAAGGCACTGAAAGATGGTCCCCCACGCCAGCGGAGCAGCATACCAAAAGGCTCGTGAACGCTTTGATGGAAACGGGGTATTTCAGAGTGATAGTGCCGGATGAAAACTTGTCTTCGATGTCTTTTAAGGAAAAGACCGATGAGGCCTTCCTGCGTAAGATGCTCAAGAAATACCCGGCGGACATAGTTTACGCCGGAAGACTCGGACGGCAGGAACTGGAAGATAAGACGAACAAACGGTTCAAAGGAATGAAGAAAAAAGAGTACGTGGAAGGCGAATATCCGATTGACACGTTCGTCATGCTCTCAAATAATTCCGAAACACTTTACAACGCTTCCCTGAACGGGGTTGCGGCTCAGGACGGAACAAATACCTCGGTTTTGTCATACCGGGAACAAAACGACATTAAATCCAAGGCCTTCGACGATTACTGCGAGAAGGTCAACAACATAATTCTCGACAGATTCAATCTCGTGAGATATCCGGTGCGAAAAGACGTTGTGAAGTACTATGAAAAAACGCCTCAGAGATCTGCGTTGTACATGAGATAGTAAAACCCCGGGCGATCAGGATGGAGAAGAAAGGAGGCGGCGATAGGCGGTGATAAGGCGCCCGGGAGGAGAGATAAAATGAAGGTCAATTCCTAAAACAAGGATTAATTACATGGGAGGTAGCAACGATGGAAAAAACGATGAAGGCGGTAAGGCTCCACGCGAAATGGGCGCCTAAACCCGGATTCAAACTCGGCTCGAAAGATATTGAAGGCAAACAAACATATCTCGGAAGCCTCGTGTGGAAGAACCCGGTTCTGAAGATCGAAGAAGTGCCCGTGCCCGAACCCGGCCCGAAGGAAGTCATGATCGAGGTCAAGGCATGCGGTATCTGCGGTTCCGACGTACACATGGCGCAACCGGACAAGAAAGGATATATATGGTATCCCGGCCTGACAGGATTTCCGGCAGTGCTTGGACATGAGTTCAGCGGCATCGTGGTCAAAGCCGGCCCCGGCGCTATAAATAAAAGAACGATGAAGCCGTTCAAGGGCGGCGAGCCGGTGACGGCTGAAGAGATGATATGGTGCAGCTCCTGCCGACCTTGCGCGGACGGACAGCCGAATCACTGCGAGAAGCTCGACGAACTCGGCTTCAACGTCAACGGCGCTTTTGCTAAATACATTGTCGTCCCGGACAGAGTTGTTTGGAGCCTCGAACCTCTGAAAGAGTTGTACAAAGGAAACGATCTCTTCCTCGCCGGAAGTCTTGTCGAGCCGACAAGCGTTGCTTACAACGCGGTGATCGAACGCGGCAAAGGCATTCGACCCGGAGACAACGTGATAATCTGCGGCGGCGGACCGGTCGGACAAGCAGCGACGGCCATCCTCAAGCGACAGGGCGCCGCGAAACTCATCATGTCCGAGCCGGAACCCGGCCGGGCGAAAATGGCGAAGGCTCTCGGCGCGGACCATGTCATCAACCCGCTGAAAGAGAACTTCGTCGAAAAGGCGTTGAAATACACCGATGGCATGGGCGCGGACCTCTACCTCGAAGCCACCGGCCTTCCGACTCAGGTTTATCCTCTCATCGAACAGACGATTTGGGAGGGAAGAGCTTTGAACGCGACCGTCGTGGTCGTCGCGAGAGCGGAAGCCAAGATGCCGGTCACAGGTGAAGTCCTTCAGGTCAGAAGAGCCGAGATCATCGGAGCTCAGGGCCATTCGGGCCACGGGAACTTCCCGCGCGTGATAAGCTGCATGGCGTCCGGAATGGACATGACGAGAATGATCACCAAAAAGATCAAACTCAAAGACGTACCGGAGAACATCGTCGGACTCAGAACGAACCGCAAGGATTGCAAGATCACTTGCGTAATGTGATATGATTCTCAACCAAGGCGCGGCGGCAGGAATTCCGTCGCGCCTTTTTATTTATCTCCAACCCGCGTTTCTAACCGGTGCGGGTTAAGCCCACATTTTTCACCATTGTGGGTTGTAACCGAATCCGTCATTCGGATTCGGGATTAAAATCAAAATCCTCCGGCGGGTGCTATATGGGATCCCCCGAAGAAAACTCCAACGAAAAGCTCATTAAGGACTTCGAGCTCCTTCGAACGGTCTCGGCCGAACTACTCCATGAAAACGCGGACCTGAAATCAAAACTCGGCGAGCGCGAACGGGAGCTGGACATCCTGTACGCGGTCATCAGACGACTCGGCTCCGTAATGGACTGGAACGAAGTGCAGGACATGGTCGTGGAACTCTTCATGGAATTTTTTCCGGTGATACATTTCTGCCTCATCGCTTCCTTTCAAGAACCTTCCACCCTACGGATATGCTTCAGCCGCAGAGGCGGCCAAGCCCCGGTTTTCGACACGCTCACAATGCCGTTCAATATCGACGAAACCACTCATTGGGATGAAGTCGTCGCCACGGACGAATGGAACCATTATTTCGACAACCGGGAGGAAATCAAAGTGCTCCAGACCTCCTTCGTTCCGTTGATCGTTCAGAAAGCGGAAATCGGGTTTCTGATGATTGGAAGACCGAAGGAAACGGAATACGGCAAGGATGAATGGAGGTTCCTAAGAACGATCAGCAACTATTGCGCGATGACGATAGACAATACGAAACTGTACAGCCTCGCCATAACCGACCCTCTGACGGGACTCAATAACAGGCGCTATTTTCTCAGCAGGCTCGAAAGAGAAATGGAGCGTGCGGCGCAGAAAAACGAACCGGTCTCGGTCATGATTATCGACATCGATCATTTCAAGCGAGTCAACGATACGTGGGGCCATCCTTCGGGAGACCAAGTGCTGAAGGAACTCGCGCTGAGGCTCAACGAACAAAAAGACGAAAGAAGCCTATGTTTCCGGATCGGAGGAGAGGAATTCGCAATTCTGATCTCCGGAGCGGACAAGGATTCGGCTCGGGAAAAAGCGGAGAACTTCCGCAAGGCCGTTTCCATCACGCCATTTGTTTTTTCATCGGACGGCAAGGAGATATCCAAAACCATAACTATCAGCGTGGGATTAGCTGTTTACCCGGAAGACGCCGAACAGGTGGACACCATAATCGCAAAAGCGGATCAAGCCCTCTACCTTGCGAAGACCGGTGGAAGAAATAAAGTGGTTTTTCACAGGTGATCGGATAAGACCATGAACGTGGACGACTCAATTGTTGTTTACATAACCGCGGGTAACGAGATCGAGGCCGAGCGGATCGCGAACGCTCTCGTCGAAAAAAGACTTGCGGCGTGCGCGACTCTGATTTCACCCGTGAAATCGATCTACAGATGGAAAGATAACATCGAAAAGGAGCGCGAAATACTCATCATAGCAAAGACGAAATCCCGGTTGTTCGAATCCTTGAAAACGGAAGTTCTTTCAATTCATTCATACGAAGTGCCGGAGATAATCTCGATACCGATCGGCAAGGGACACGGGGCTTACATGGATTGGATCGATGAAAACACCGGAAGCAAAAATGAATGATCCGGCTATCATAACACTGTTGACGGACTTCGGCTCGCTCGATTGTTACACGGGTTGCATCAAAGGCGTCATACTTTCAATCAACCCGTCGGCGAGAATAGTCGATGTCTCTCATGACATTCAACCTTTCAACCTGACGTCGGCGTCGTATCTGATTACGACGTACTACAAATTGTTTCCGTCCGGCACGGTGCATGTGGCGGTCGTCGATCCGGGAGTCGGGGGAGTCAGAGACCCGATAGCCGTTTCTTTCGAAGGGTACGTTTTCATACTGCCCGACAACGGACTTCTCACCATGACGCTCGAAGGCCGAAGGGATGATTTCAAGGCGCGAAGAATCGAGAATCCATCTGTTATGAGAGAAAAAATCAGCCACACGTTCCACGGCCGCGACATATTCGCCCCGGCCGCCGCGCACGTTTCACTCGGAGTCCCGTTCGAAAACCTCGGGCCCGAAACGTTCAGGATAGAAACAATCGAAAACCTGCACGTCTCGACAACTCCGAACTCGATCACGGGCGCGATCGTCCACATAGACCGCTTCGGGAACTACATCACGAACATAAAGGAAAAACAGCTCGAACGGTTCGATCCCGCCACGCTTTCTGTCAGACTGGGCCGGTTCACCCTTCTCGGATTGAACAGGACGTTTTCCGACAAAGATCCCGGAGAGCTGCTGGCTTATATAGGCAGCGGAGGACGGCTCGAAATCGCCGTAAGCAAGGGAAGCGCGGCGGATGTCGTGAAACTTTCATCCGGCGCCGAAGTGACGGTGCGGGGAAAGGAGCCCGCGGCATGATAGCGTCCCTCGCAAGGAAAGCGATATGCATTGCGGTGTTCTTCCTCATGACGGCCGCTTCCTGCTCGGCGTTCGCCGGCATGCTCGACGTCAGCGACGCGAAAGAAGGTAATCTCGGGAAAGATGCCGCCGAAGAAATTATCAGATATTACGGGCTTGTCGAGAACGACGCCGAGATACAACGCATGCAAGCGGTCGGAGAACGGATCATTTCCATCTGCGGACGCAAGAATATCGAATACCACTTCTACATACTCGACACGGATATCATAAATGCTTTCGCATTGCCCGGCGGCTATGTTTTCATGACCAAAGGCATCATGGACTTTGTGGACGACGACGATGAACTCGCCTCCGTTATGGCTCACGAAATCACGCATGTCGTGCGCCGCCACGGCGTATCTATTTATAAGAAGGAAATGAAAAACGCGCTGATTAATTTTCTCGTGCTCGTGCTGACGAGGGACCCGAACGCAGTCATGGCCGGACAGATGGTCGAACAGGAACGTGCCGATATATTCGGTCGCACGGCGGAGAACGAAGCCGATTCCTTCGGCCTCGAATATGTTGTGAAAGCCGGTTACAACCCGGATTCATTCATTTCCTTTTTCGAGAAGATGAAGCAGTATGACTCTCACCGTCCCAACCTTCTCGAAGATTATTTCGATTCGCATCCGCCGATGGAGGAAAGGATCGAGAATGCGAAAAATAATTACAAACGGCTCGGGCTGACGCCGCCTACCGCGGTCGCGAGCCGTATCGAGGGCCGCCTTCACGCGGCCGAGATATGCAAGGATGAGTCGCCGTGTCTCGGAGAGATCGAAGGCCCAAACGGCGTAATCCTGACTTTCGGAGACCCCGGCCGCTATAAGACACCTTTCGACAGAGCGAAAAAAACCGTTGACGTGATCAACCGGTTGCTCGATTCCAAACTCGAACTATTCGAAATCAAGAAAACGAACTCGACCAACGGTCCTGAGCTGATGCTTCGCAACACGAGAGTCCTATACGTTTTACCGGGCGATTTGAAGGCAAACAACGCTGAGAACGCCGATGTTCTGTTGGACCGCTGGGTCGAATCTCTAAAAATATTCATCTGGAACGATTTCCTTAAGGACAACTGAAAATGGCGAAAGTGCTGATAGTGGATGACGAGGAACGAATGCTCGGAAGTTTCGAAAGAGCGGTGGTCGGAATGGGACACGCGGTCATCACGGCGATTTCCGCGGAACGCGCTATCGAACTCATTGATTCGTCCTTGCCCGACGTGATAATCTCCGACCTTGTAATGCCCGGCATGGGAGGCCTCGAATTGCTATCTCATGTAAAAGCGACACATCCCTCGATCCCGGTGATAATCCTCACGGGTCAGGGGACGGTCAAGACTGCCGTACAGTCGATAAAGAACGGCGCTTTCGACTATATCACGAAGCCTTTCGACATAGACGAAATCGAGCTCGCCATAAATCGCGCGATAGAACACAGGGACCTGATAAGCGAAAACATAGCGCTGAAAAATCAGATCGAACGCAAGTATTCCTTCAGCAACATTATCGGCGAAAGCAAACCGATGATCGATATCTACCGCGTGATAGAAAGAATAAAAGATACGAAAAGCAACGTGCTCATCACCGGCGAAAGCGGAACAGGCAAAGAGCTGATCGCGAAAGCGATCCATTTCAACGGATTCCTCAAGGACAGCCCTTTCGTGACGGTCGATTGCGCCTCCATCGCCGAGAATCTACTCGAAAGCGAAATGTTCGGGCACGTAAAAGGTTCCTTCACTGGAGCGCATCGAGACAGAACCGGCTACTTCGAGGAAGCCGACGGCGGAACCATCTTCCTCGACGAGATCGCGGAGTTCAGCATCCATCTTCAGACAAAGCTCCTTCGAGTGATACAAGAAGGGGAGTTCTCGAGAGTCGGGGAAAGCAAAGTGCGAAAAGTCAACGTGAGGATAATCGCCGCCACTAACCGCGACCTCGAAGCAGCCGTAAAGTCGGGCTCTTTTCGGGAAGATTTATACTACAGATTGAACGTGATCAGGATAAAGATGCCTTCATTGAGGGAAAGGATAGAAGACATTCCGCAACTCGCGAGGCATTTCACCCTGAAATACAGCGAAAAGATCGATAAAAACATAACCGGTATTTCGGATGAGGTGATAACGATATTCTCGCGTCATGCGTGGCCCGGCAACGTAAGGGAACTCGAAAATATAGTCGAGCGCGCTGTGATATTCTGCGACTCGTCATCCATCCTCCCGCACCATCTACCGGACGGAATGACGTCGGACTCGCAGAATCCCTGTTTTGCAACCGAGCATTCTTTCAAAAATATGTCCTACAAGGATGCAAAGAACGCCATCGTCAAAAATTTCAACCGCGAATACATAGTGAACCTGATCAAAAACTGCGGAGGCAATATAAGCGAAGCTTCCAGAAAAAGCGGGATAGACCGCGGAGGATTATACAGGCTGATAAGAAAGTATGAGCTCGATGACGACCTGCGAAATTGACCACTCCGCTTCTATATGAATAATCCACCGTGGCTTAAACTTTAATGACTATACGGATATTTTACAGTTTTCTGATGAACACTTCGGTTCTGGCTTCCGGGTTTCTCCTTTCACGTATATTCCCTTTCAGCAGCCGTATCTACGACCGCGTTCTATCGTTATTCGTCTATTCCGCCTCTCTCATAGTCATATCGTGTCAGTTGAAAAGCCTGTCCGGTACGCTATCGTTCGAGAATCTCTTCCTGTTTCATCTTTTCATACTCGCGTTTATCTTTTCTATGTATCTGCTGTTCGCGAGGAAGAGAAGTTCCGGCCTTTACAACAAATCAAACGCTGTTGACTATGGTTCGCTGTTTTCTCCGCCCGTAATCACCGCGGGACTTCTGTTTCTATGCATGGGTGCTTTCGTCATGGTGATGCCGCCCGCGCCGACGGATGCGTTTCTCGACCACCTTGTGTTTCCCGCGGAATGGCTTCACGCACATTCAATAACTCTGGTTCCGACGCTCAGTCCGGACCAAGCCACGACCTACTATCCGGCAAACGGCGAATTGATGTACCTGTGGCTTATGCTGCCCCTGCACGACGATCTTCTCGCCGGTTTACTCGAACCGCTATGTCTTCTCGTTTCGGCGGCAGCCGCTTTCGGGATCGCGAGAGAACTCGGTGTGGGACGGCGTATAGCCGCCTCGGCCGCCGCAACCGCTTGCATAGTTCCCGTGGTGATATCACAAACCCACCAATTCGGAATCGACCTTTTTTTCACAGCTTCCTTCCTCTGCTCGGCCAGATTCATATTGATGCTGAATGGAGAAAAAAGAGAGCGGCTTTCAGCCGTGATCGGCGCCGGTCTCGCCATCGGGCTTGCAATGGGAGCGAAATATCTCGGCGTGATTTTTGCCGTGTTGCTTCTCCCCGCTATACTATCCTCGCGTACGAGTTATTTCGCAAAAGCAACTAATTTATTCCTCTTTACATTGGCCTCCGCAGCTACGGGCTCTTACTGGTACGTCCGAAACCTCATCGTAACGGGAAGCCCGTTCTACCCTCTCGGCGTTAACCTCCTCGGCCTTCCCGTTTTCAAAGGCGCTTACACTCGTTCAGCCATGCTTAATTCATATCTCCACACTCCGGTCGGGGACATCGCTTCTCTCGGCTCGATCGTCACTTCGAACATTTTCAGCGTATTTCTTATAATCGCCCTCGCCTTCACGCTCATTGCCTGCATGAGGAAATACGGCGATCTCGCCGGACTCGCCGCCACTGCTTTCCTGTGCCTTTGCACAATGCTTTCACTCCTGCTCATCAGGAAAAACATTTTCACCGCCGGGTTTGTTCGTCCCGCGCTGGTGTTGCTTTTCTTGTTGACAATTGTCTTCATGACAAACCGTTTATCAAGAGGTCTCGAATGGAGCAGCCGGCTGGTCCTACTTTACGCTCCTGTTATTTTTGCGATATTTTGGTTCGTAAACCCCTATAACATAGCGAACAACGCTCGTTTCACTGCGCCGGGCGTTTTCTTTCTATTCATATTGTCGGCTTTCATCACTGATAAAGCGGGATATCCATGGTGCTGGTCTATCATCGCCGCCGGAGCAATCGCGGGCAATGCGAGCAATCTGATGCGCCTGCATCATTTCGCGGCCGATTCGTTTACTCCCGAAGCATTCAGTTCCGGAGATGCGAGGCCCGTTCTTTTGACAATATATTTACTGTTCTTTCTTTCATGTCTTTTTCTTTTTTTCTGTGTTTCGAAGCGTAATTGGAAAATATCGCCGTTATTCTTATTCGCGGTGATAATTCTTTTATGGTTCGGAATCTCCATCAAGTCCTCGTATATGGATGCAAACAGATATGCGTGGTACTCCGGCCATTATCTCGCCCCCGGCTGGAAGGTTATAGCAAGATTCAAAGATCCTCTCAATATCGCTTACACAGGCAACTGTTCGCCGTACGGGCTCTACGGGAATAAGCTCAAAAACGGCGTCGGCTATGTCAATATAGACGGCGGATCAGGGCTCTTTCACGAATATGTCCGAAGAATGCCCGCCGGAAAACGAGCGCTTCTCTTGAATGATTCTACCGATCTTAACAGAGTGAT
>JAKLIR010000120.1 GCA_022709505.1 bacterium
ATTCATTCGAACCGTGGGCCGCGCGGAGAAAGCCATGCTGGCGGGAGTGTTCGCCCTGACCGCGTTCTTCCCGATAATGTACCCGACAAAGGAGAAGGAGGCGTTCTTCGTAATCGCGTTCGCGGCTATGATGATGGGGGCGGCGGCCGGGCTGGGCCGGATCGGGCGTCTGGCGTCTGAAAAGGCGGGAGCTGCGTCGGTCGCCGTAATCTTGATAATAATTACCGTCGCGCACGGTGGTTTGTTGCTCAAAAGAAACTCACAGCTTTTCTCGACCGCGCGGGACATTTCGCCCATGACTTACGAAAAGCTAATGCTGAAATCCGCGCGGCGGGACGCGATCGTGTACATAGACCACGTTGCGGACGACACCGTCGCGCCGCCCCTCTACTTTCAAACAGTGCTCGGCGCGAGAAGGGACATACTCCTTTTCCACCGCCTCTACCTCGCGTTCCCGTGGTACCGGGATTACATGCGGGATCGCGCCCGCGAACAGGGCCATCCAGCCCGCGTACCTGTCATAAATCTTGAGAAAGAAAAACTGAAAAGCTACCGCGTTGGGATAGAGGAATATTCCCGTCTGCTCGAAGGGAAAACCATGAACACCGTCTCCATAGACATCCAGACGCGGAGGACATGGGAAGAAAACGAACTGAGAGCCGCGCAGTACATCAACACGACGCAACGGTTCAGAACATCGGTGTTGAGCGAAGGGATTCCGCTCGAACCTTCGGGGTTTCTTTTCGCGATGTTCCCGGCGCGGGAAGACGCCGGTTTCGCGCTCCCGCCCCCAGACGGATACGTGTTCAATATGTTGATTGCGGACAGGCTTGTCCAGCAGGCCGCATTCAACGCCGGGCGGGACCGCACGTTGGCGGCGGTCGGAAACCTGCTCGACGTTTTGAAGTACCATCGTTCCCCGGTGGTTTATGCGGATATCGCGGAAGCTTACGCGAAACTCGGCGACGCCGCGAAAAGCGAACATTACAAATATCTATCGCTGAAAGACAAGATAAAAGAATATGATTTTCATTAATCCGGACTGTTTCGAGGGATACAGATTTCCGTCCATCGGGATGCTTTACATAAGCGCCGTGCTTCTGCGCGACGGCCTTCCGGTCGAATACATAGACATCAATTTCGACCCCGGCTGGGAAAAGCGCCTCGAAACCGCCGCGCCGGATCACGAATGGATAGGGCTCACCGCAAACGTCCTCTCCATCGGCCCGGCCATGAAAACCGCGCGGATGATCCGCGCGAAGTTCCCCGAAAAAAAGATAATAATGGGCGGGCCGTACCCCACGGTGCGATACGAAGAGTTGATACCCGAGTACGCGGACGCCTGCACGGTGGGAGAAGCCGAGGAAACCTGCCTCGAACTCGCGAGAGGCGCGGCGCCTGAAACAATCGCCGGGCTCGCGTGGTCCGATGGAGGGAAAGTCCGTTTCAACGGGCGGCGCCCTCTGATAGAGGACCTCGACTCCGTGCCGATGCCCGCGTGGAACCTCGGGCACGTGCAAAAGTACAGACTGCAACACACGCAGGGCAACCCCGTGTTGCCGATCGTCACCAGCCGCGGCTGCCCGTACAACTGCATCTTCTGTTCCTCCGACCTCACGTTCGGGAACAGGATACGATACAGGTCCCCGGGGCACGTGCTCGAAGAGATGGACGAACTCATCCTGCGGTACGGTGCGCGTGAAGTCCACCTGTGGGACGATAACTTCACTCTCAACCGCGCGAGATGCATGGAAGTGTGCGAGGGGATCGCCCGGCGGCGCTACCGCGGAGTGAGTTTCATGATACCTTCCGGGATTAAGCCCGACATAGGCGACTACGAAATGTTCAGGACGATGCGCCGCGCGGGCTTCTACGCCATCTGCATCGCCGTGGAATCCGGCGATCAGGAAATAATGTCTCGCCTCGGTAAAAAAGTTGATGTGAAAAAAGTGAAAGGAGTCATCGCCGCGGCGCGCAGGGCGGGAATCCTGATGAACGGGTTCTTCATGCTCGGCCTCCCTTTCGACACGAGAGAAACGATGCTTAGAAATATCGAGCACGCGCGCTCGCTCCCTCTGCATCAGGCCATGTTCTTCATCACAATCCCGTTCCCCGGAACGGAACTTTACGACATGGTTGGCAAGGAAGGCCGCTTCCTTTTTCACAACGAACACAATCTTTACGAACAGGGGTATTTCCTCGGACGGGCGGCCTACGAGATGCCGGGCCGCTTCGACGCCGCGACGCTCGAAGAGATGTTCCGGCTTGCTAACAGGCGCTTCTATTTCAGACTGAAAACCCTGCTCGTATTATTCATTAAAAGAATGAAAAGTCCGGGACGGCTCGTCTATCTTGGTGTAAAATTTCTGAAAGTGGTTTTTCGAGGCAGGCAATTTTGAACAAATCGCGCATTAACACAATGATGGAATGCGCCGAAAAACGCGCGGCGATGTTGGTGTTTTTCGCCGCATTCGTATATTTCCTTTACTGTGCGGTTCCGACGCTGTATTGGGGCGACAGCGCGGAGATGGCGTCCGTGGCGTGCTCCATGGGAGTTCCGCATTCGCCGGGCTATCCTTTGTTCTCGCAGTTGGCGGCGCTTGCCGGAGAGCTGCCTTTCGAGTCGTTTCCGTTCAGGTTGAACCTGATGAACGTTTTTTTAGGAGCGCTGGCGGTCTTGCTCGCGTTCGAAATAGCGTCGGTCGTCTCCGGTTCCAAGATCGCCGGGCTGGCCGCGGCGGCCGGGTTGATCGGATGCCGGGCTTTTGTTTATAACAGCCTTTTCATAGAAGTTTACCAGTTGCACTCCGTGTTGCTTCTCGGAGCTTTGTACATGCTCGCGTCTCACGCCCGGAACGGAGACGACCGCCGGCTTTTCGCCGCCGCGCTTCTCGTTTTCGCCGGCGCGGCGCACCACTTGCTCATGGTTTTCGCGTTCGCAGGGCTGATTATATACTTCATACTGCTACCCGGCCATAAATGGCGGGTGACCGCCGGCCCGCTCCTGTTCCTTCTCGGCGCGGCCATGATAAAGCTTTTCAGAGCGTTCGACTCCCTGCCCAAAGCGACACTGATAACAACATGGACGCTCGTCGGACTCGGCGTCGTTTATATCGGATACTTGATCTATCTCGGGATAGCGCGAAAAGGGCTCGTCCGGATGCTTGCGAACGCGCTTATTGTGCTTCTATGCCTCGTGCTTATTTCCATTCTATATTCATATCTGCCATTCTCCTCTTCGAGAATGCCAGTGGCGGACTGGTGGAGCCCGAAAAGCCTCGGCAACTTCATAAACCTCCTTCTATTGAAAGGGTATGAATCGACAGTCCCCGCGAACAAGATGGACATACTGAGACGCTTCGATCTTCTCGGGCTGGCGATGCAGGTGCCCTTCATGACGGCCGCCCTGATCCTGCCCGGAATCATATTCATATTCAGGAAACACTGGCGGCTCGCTGTTTTCCTTATCGTGGTCGGATTCGGAACGTTCTGCGGGTCCCTGTTCGTCCGCCACGGAAAACCCGAAGCGCTGAGGATTCCGGTTTACATCACATCGTACATATTCGCGGGCGTGGGGCTGACGGCCGTCCCCTCATGGCGGTTGCTGAAAGGCAAACAAATCTGGAAGACCGCTATAAAAACCGTAGCCGTTCTCATTGCGGTCGGGATCCTCGCCCTGAACCTCGAAGACGCCGACCACACTTTCATGAACAGAAGCAGCGCCGCGTACGAACTCGGGCGGGGAATCATAGACGGCGCGCGATCCCACAGCCTGCTTTTCATCGGCGAACAGACGCCGAGCATAATGAACTACTTCAAAGCCTGCGAGCCCGGCGAAATAGACAGGAAAGAGCTGGCTGTAATACCTGTCTCGTTCATTCCTTTCGGTTGGGGCCTCGACCAATTGAGGGCCGAATATCCGGACGTGCATTTCCCCGCGATGGAGGACGAGGCGCAAGAAAATCCGATCTTCAGGGCGGACGATCCCGCGCGGGCCTCATACGCGATCGACCTCATAAATGCGAATCCGGACCGAGCCGTCTTCTCCGACTTCTTCTTCATCCCGAGAGACATGCGGATGATAACCGTGCCGCACGGCGATATCTACCAAATTCTGCCCTTCAACGCGGACGTTACAAGCGTCCTCAACATGATTAAATCGGACAAATCGCCGGTGTGGCGCAAGTTCTCCACAAGAGACACCACGTCGGCAATGAACATCGCATCGGTTCACAACGAACGTGGCAAGATCTATCTCGACTTCGGCCTCGACAGCGGAAATGAAAAGTATTTCAGAATCGCCCTGCGGGAATTCAACACTGCCTTGAAGTTCTTCCCGGCATACGCGGACTCGATGTCAAACAAGGGACAGACCCTGATGTTTTTCAGGCAGGTGAACAAAGGATTGAAGCTGATGCAGGACGCGCTGAAGCTCGCGCCGGATCAGCCGAGGTTGTACGAAACCCTCGCAACGGTCAAGTTCAGAATACAGTCGCCGAAGTCGGTGCGGGAAGCGATAGCTCTATGGGAGACCGCGTTCGCCCTCGACCCGCACAACGCGCGCGCCCTCAACAACATCGCAAGCGCTCTCGTCGGAATGCAGCAGAACGACGCCGCGCTTCAGTTCTATTCGCTCGCGATAAAAACAGACCCCGGATATCTCTCCTCTTACATAAACCTCGCGCGGCTTTACAACAAAACGAACAACTGCGCGAAAGCGATCGAGACCCTCGAAATAGCGAGAGACAAACGCCCGGACCGCCTCGACATCAGATCGGAACTCGCTCAACAGTACTCGGACTGTGGGATGAAGCGCCTTTACGCTCAATGCATGGAGGAAATCATACGCGATTTCCCGGCAAACGAAGAACTCTTCTACACCCTCGCCGTAATATTCCGCAACGTAAGGCAATACGACAACCTCGTCAGGGCCATGGCCGAATTGAGAAGGATTAACCCGGGGTTCCCGGTCCAGCAGATTTTCTCCTCGATCGAATCCTGCGACGTCGCTCTGGGCGCCATGAAGCAGGTTATGGCGCGGATGCCCGCGGATCCGCAGATGTACCTTTCGCTCGCTCTCAGGTATTCAGCCTGCGGCAGAGATCCGGAGGGATTGAAAGTGCTCGAACAGGCCGCGGTGAAGTTCCCGAAACAGCGCGCTTTCAAAATGCTGATCGACCGGGTGAAAAATCCCGAAGCGTATCCTTCCAAACCGTTTTATCAGGAGACGCCCCCGCCAGTTTCCGCCACAACGCCGGCGCAATAATCACGGATTAGGGTATGTTTATGTTTGGGGAATGTGAACTCCGAGCGAACCTTGTGGTGAAATCAAACCCTTAGGCCGTTGATCGTTTCGAGTATTTCATTCATCTCTATCGGTTTTGTAAAAAATCCGTCGGCTTGGCAATTTGAACAAAGAAAACGAAGTTGCTCGCGGGTTTTCGCGCTGAAAAGATAGATCATCGTTTTAGACAATCCGCCGTTCTTCTTTATTTCCCTGCAAACATCGAGGCCGTCGAGTTCCCCCGGCTCCCTTTTGAGATGAATGTCCAAAAGAATAAGGTCGGGCTTTAACAAAGCCGTCTTGTCAAGAGCGGTCCGGCCGTCGTTCGCCACCTCCGTCTCAAATCCTTCCGACGAAAGCAGGTTCTCCATCATGTCCGCAAGGTCTTGATCGTCGTCAACAACGAGTATTTTTCGCACCTTTTCCTTCTTGGGCTCCACCGCTTCGATTCTCACGATCGGAATCGAAAAATAAAAAACACTTCCCTCGTCCAATTTCGAATCGAGCCAGACCGAACCTTCGTGCGCCTCGACAAGTTCCTGCACGATGCTGAGCCCTTTCCCGATACCGTCCGACACCGGATGGGCGCCTTTTCTTATCTGATAGAACGGCTTGAAGATATCATCCTTCTCCTCTTCGGGGATCCCGATCCCCTTGTCCGCCACACCGATCACCACGTCTTCGCCTCTGATCTCGGCCGTTACGCTATATTCGAGCCGTTCCTTTTTCGAGTACTTGACCGCGTTCTCTATCAGGTTGTCCAGAACCTGCTTCATCCTCTGCTCGTCTATTTTCACGATCACTCCGGAAAGCTCTTTCGAAATCTTTTTTTCAAACGAAAAATCGAACGTTCGAAATCTTTTTTCAACGAGGTTCCCGATCATCATCTTCGCTTCCGCGAGATACTTGTCGAGGAACCGTTCGATGAATGTCTCCGACATCGCGTACAATGTGATTCCTTTTTCAAATGCTGCGAGAGTTATGAGCTCTTCCACGAGTTTAAGCTCCTGCCTCCCCCTCTCGTGAATCACGCCGAGTTTTTTCTTCACCGGCGCCGGCAGGTCCTCCTTCAGCAGCATCTCCGAATATCCGAGTATCAGGGACAAAGGAGTCCGAAGCTCATGTGATATCGAGCCGAGGAAGTTGATCTTCGCCTGATCGAGTCTTTTCCTTTCGGTGGTGTCTCTGGAAATACCGAGTACGGAAGTTATTTTACCTTCGGCGTTTCTTATGGGAACAAGCTGGGTGTCGAGCCACATCTCACAATTCTTAAATTCGGTGTGGTGTTCCACGTGCACGGGTTTTCCCTCGGTAAAAACTTTTCCGATATTCCCTTTCTGCCGATCGGAGATGTCCATCGTGAAAAACTGTTTGCGCGGCTTACCGACGATTTCCTCAGGCGGAAGCCCCACCTGCTTGGCGGCGAAACTGTTGACATACAAAACAGTGTCCCTGTTGTCTATGATGAAGATCATGTCCTCCGCCGTCTCCGCGAGCAGCCTGTATCTCTCTTCGCTTTCCCGGATTCTTATCTCAGCGAGCCGTCTGTTCGTTATGTCCCTGACCACCGTGACGATTCTTTCGACGACATTGTCCTCCATCACAGGGATCTTCCGGGTCTCCGTTATGATCGTTTTGCCGTTTAAAACGTTAACCTCTTCGGAGACGAGGCGTTTCCCCGTAGAAAAGACCTGATCGTACTGCGCCTTGACCTCTTCGCCGAGAAACGGGAAAACCTCGAACACGCTCTTTCCGGTAGCCTCGCCGGATAAGCCGAACTCGGGCAACATTTTTCTGAACGATTCATTGATGAAAACAATCTTATAATCCCTGCCGATCATGTGTATCATGTCCGCCATGGCGTCAATTGTGGAACTGTACTGCCGCCACGACTCCACGAGCGATTTCTCGATCTGCTTTCTGCTTGATATCTCGTCCTGAAGTTCTTCTATGAATTTCTGAAGGTCGGCCGTTCTCTCCGTGACAACCCCTTCGAGAGCCTCGCGCTGCGTCATCATTTCCGCTTGCGCGTGCCTTATGTCCGTGATTTCGATTCCGAACATTGCAAGCCCGGTTTCGTCCCCATCAACCTTGATAGGTCTTGAAATCACGAGCAAATGCCGTTGTTTTCCCTCTGAATCGAAGATCGTCGTTTGCACGACGCCCTTTCCGCCTTTCACACCCAGCGAAAAAGACTCCTGCCAGTGCTCTCTCTCATTGTCCGGAGAAAGAGAAAATATATTTGTTTTATTGACGTCGTCTCTATAACCGAGAAGCCGCTTTGCAGCCGGATTCGCATAAGTTACATTTCCATCGAGATCCGTTTCGAGCACGAGAGCGGGCATGCGCTCGATCAACTCCCGGTTCTTTCTGAAGCGGTCCTTCAACTCCATCTCGGATTTGCCGCATTCGACAAGACGCTCGGTCAGATAGTCAATTCTCCGGTTGAGTTCCTCGTTCTGCTGCTGGAGCTGTTCGAACGTGGGCTTGTCCGCGCACATATATAGCCGCCTTGAGTCACACTCAAATGTTTTAACGCCCTTACTTCACAAACATAAAAGCCGCCAACACGAGGCCGAGCGCCGCGAGGGCCCATGTATAAGGCAAGGTCTTTTTCGTGAACGCCTGAACATCCTCTCCGAGAAAACCGGCTATCCATGCGTTGTGAGTGTTCGTCGGGTCGCTGACTCCTTGAATCATTCCGACCGAAAAAAGAGCGCCCATTACGGCCACCGGAGGCAGGATCTTCGTCGCCATCATCGCGGCGCCGATGGCTATGCCCATACCCCAGACGTTCAGAGGTCCGCGATACAAAGCCAGAGGCGCGAGCACTGTGAATACTATGACGTAAAGCACCGGGCCGCTCGGCACTATGTGCCTCAGCGCCGGCTCCATGTACGAACCCACCGCGGGGTCCCACACGACGCGGATCACCATACCGATGCCGATGATCAGCCCGGCGACCGGCGCCGTGTTCGATACTCCGTCGAAGATCGCCTTGGTGAGACGCTGCATTCGCCCGTTCGGGCCTCGGCCCGTCGTCGCCAAACAATACAGAACCCCGAATAACAACGCCGTGTTGATCGGCATCACGTACCCCGTCCATTTCCTCGTAAGGTTGAACCCGAGCACCAGAAAGATCGGTATCAGCGGAGTGAGTATTGCGAGGAAGCCCGCGGATTTCTCGGT
>JAKLIR010000121.1 GCA_022709505.1 bacterium
CGCGTCAGCCTTTTTTGGCGGGTTTTTTGGCGGCCGGTTTTGCGGGCTTCGCTGATTTTTTGGCGGCGGGCTTTGCCGCCTCCGGGGCCTTTTTCTCCGCCGGCGGGAAAAGCTCGTCGAGTTCCGCTCTTTTGATGTTGCCTTCATATTTCACAGCGCCGTCGAGAGCAACTTTGCCGTTGAGTTTGGGCAGCCATTCTTCTGACGAGCCGTCCGGATGTGTGAATTTCACTTCTCCGCCGCCGTCGATTTTGACCACTCCCTTCGCGTTAACAGAACTCAATATTCCGGGTTCGAGAAGTAGGTCCATCGTGCCGGACAAGTCCCAATTCATTTTGAGATCGATCTTGCTGATCTTCATGACATCGTCGCCCATGGGCATTTCGGGGAGCATCGCGAGGAATCCGTTCAGGAAGCCCGCGTCGTAGTCGCCCACGGAGGTGAATTCGATGTGAGCGACGCCGTTATCCACGGAGGCGAGTTTGTACTTCATTTCGAGGATCGGGAAAATTGGAAGCGGCATGCTGTCCTTATTGGGCTTCTGGACCCATGAATCGCCGATGGCGACCGGATCGCTCGGGAAGAGCGGCGGAATGAGGGCGGTGAGCATGGGAAGGAGCGAATCGAGGTTTGAGAGGTCCATGCCCATGTTGCCGAGACCGGGGAGCGCGTTTTTCATGCCGTCGCCCGCGCCTCCGGGGAGTGTGAAGTTCTTAATTTCGAGGCCGCTGAGAGCGCCCTCGGGAGAAAGGTCGAGTTTGAGCTGCGGCGCGGCGTCTTTGCTGATCCCGCCGAGATCGGGGAGTTGGAGCAGATTGCCGAGGATGATGTTTTTGAGCGTTCCTTTCACAAGGTATGACGCGCCTTCCTTTTTCACCACGAGCGTGTCCAGATATGCCTCGGCGTTGATCTTCGCCGCGATGTTTTCGCCGGACATTTTCGCTCCGGGGAACGGCAGTCCGTCGAGGTTGAAATCGAGCGCGCCGCCGGCGGACGCGGTGTATTTCATTATCCTGCCCTTTTCACCCTTGAGTTCGAGTTTGTAGGTGTCCGCGGCTGTTGCGGAAACCGCGGAAAAAAGAATGAGAGTCAAACAGACCACTATCCCGCGCAGAGTGCTTTTCATGAAGTGTCTCCTATAGAATTTTCCTGAAATTATACTCGGCGCACGCCTTTAGTCAAATGAAGGCTCGCGCGCGGCCGGGTGAAAGCGTGTGATGTTCCGTCGGCGGTGTCAGCCGTTCCGCCAGCGGAAGTGGAAGCGGCATGTGCGGCCTCCGGTGGAGAGTTTTTCCGGGCGGTCGAGGACGACTTCCGGCTGATGGTTTTCGAAAAAATCGCGGTCTCCCTCGCAGAAGATCAGAGCCATGTCGCGCTCGCCGATCTTTTCGAGAAGTTCCACGAAACGGCAGCGGTAGATGGTGAGATCGAGCGATTCGTCGTTGTTTATATGAAGATCCGCGTCGGCGTTGAAAAACCGGCGTTGGATTTTCATGAGGTATCGGGACCGTTTTTGCGGTTTCATGGATTGGATTTTTTTTCGGCTCAGGCGCGGCACGTTTCTACCGAGGAAATCGACGGACGCGGTTTTTACGATCGACGCCGTGATTTCCCGCGCTTCATTGGGAGGAATCGCACGGCGCAGGCATCTGTCGAGCACGACGGCGGTGCCGATCTGTCTTCGCGAGAGTCGTTCGAGCTTGTCGTACGCCGGGGGAAGCGAGCGCCACGGCTCGCCGCGCCTCATGTCCCGTTCGACCGCCGCCAACATGCGCAGGCATCCGCCCAGCCCCAGCTTGCGCCGCAACAATTTGAACGCCGCGATCGAGCCGGCATTTTCGGATATTATCAACGACAATTTCGTCATTCCGGCCCCCGTGTTCTCAGACATCGGCTGAGAATCCGTGATTATGCGCATTATAGACGCCTGGTTCACATTTTCAACCGCTTCATCCAATAGTTTATCATCTATATAAAACCAGTAAGCGATAATACGGACTACGCGGACGCCGCGCCGTTTCCATCTGGCGGCTCTCGAAACAATCGGCTATCATAAGCTGACGGAAGGAAGCGGTATGTATTCGAGAAAACATTATCTGGAAGTGCTTGAGAACGCGAGAGAATCGCTCAAGGGGGAGAACCTTGTCGAGAGAGCGTCGGCGTGCGGATTCGGGGAGCGTAAGAAACCGGGCGGTGGACACACGTTCATTTTCGACTCGCTCGGATCGAAATACGAGTTGGACGCCGAGGCGTTCGAAATAAAAAACCTCCGGGGCGGCGTCATGCCGCTGATAATGAGAGGTGTCGCCCTGCACCACCTCCTACACGCCCGGCGCGCGCCGATCACAGGCGATTTCATCCCGCTTCGGGAACTCCCGGGTCTCGAACCCTATTCACCCGTGATCACCCGGCGCATAATCGCGCCGCTCGACCTCGCGTTCGGAGACGCTCCTTCGCTCCTCGACTCCGCCGCCGCCGCTCTCGGCGGTGCGTCTCGCGTCAATCCTTCCGGCGCCGCCGCGGTGCTGTTCCCCTTCCCCATGCTCCCTGTGTTCATATCAGTTTCCGCACAGACCTGCGGCGTTCCCTCCTCCGCAACCGTGCTGTTCGACGCCTCCGCACCGCTCTTTCTGCCCCTCGAAGACATTGTGGTGCTCGCCGAACTCACGGCGCGCAAAATCGCGCTCCGCTCGCGCGATGAAATCCGTTAACACATTTTCTAAAAAATCCGGGCCGATAATTCATCCGCCCGCCATTCCATTTCCTACGGATGTATGTGATAAAATATGGCTTTCGAAGTTAGCTCACATTTTCACCGATGTGGGTTGAAACGGAGGATGCGAACATGCGGAACAAACTAATCACGGCGATACTGATCGGAATAATCACAGCCTGCGGCGCGGCTGCCATGGCGCAAGCGCAGACACCCGAGGCGATAAGCAAGGCGGCGACGGCTTCGATAGGCCGGTTGTTGCCGGGGAGAGCAGCCGATTTCACTGTTGAAATAATCCCCAAGGACAACGGGCTCGACGTTTTCGAGATCGAGGGCGCGAAGGGAAAAATCGTACTTCGCGGCAGCAGTGCGACATCCGTGCTCTCCGGGCTGAACTGGTATCTTAAATACTATGCGAAAGCGCACCTTTCATGGACCGGCGACCAGTTGAAGCTTCCGGCCGCGCTCCCGGCGCCGCCGCAGAAAGTCCGCATTGTTTCACCATACAAATACCGGTACATCTACAACTATTGCACGTTCAACTATACGATGTCGTTCTGGACTTGGAAGGAGTGGGAGCGAGAGCTCGACTTCATAGCGCTGAACGGAGTGAACCTCGCGCTCGCGAGCGTCGTGGGACAGGAAGCGCTGTGGCAAAACTTCATGTTGCGTCTCGGATTCACGAATAGGGAAGCAATCAACTTCATTCCGGGGCCCGGCTACCAAGCTTGGTGGTTGATGGACAATCTCGAAGGCTGGGGCGGCCCGGTGACGCAGCGCTGGATCGATTCCCGCGCGGCTCTTCAGAAAAAAATTCTCGCTCGCATGAGAGAGCTCGGCATAGAGCCCGTGATGCAGGGGTTCTACGGGATGATGCCGCGAGTCGCGTTCTCCCGATTCCCGGACGCGGGCATAATCGAGACGGGCGTCTGGGGCGGCGGCTTCAACCGGCCGCCCATGTTGTTGCCGGACAGCAAAATTTTCCCGGACACCGCGCGGGCTTGGTACGAGGAACAGAAAAAGCTCTACGGCGATGCGCGATTCTTCGGCGGAGACCCCTTCCACGAGGGTGAATTCGCGAAGGTCGATCTCACCGCCGTCGGCGCCGGCATACAGAAAAACATGCTCGACTTCAATCCGGACGCGATATGGGTGCTGCAAGGCTGGCAGAACAATCCAAGTTCACTCCTGCTCGCCGGACTCAAGAAACCGAACGTGCTCATACTCGATCTCCACTGCGAATCCAACCCGCAATGGCGCCGCCGCAACGGGTTCGACGGCATCCCGTGGGTGTGGAACATAATCTCGAATTTCGGAGGCAAAACAGGCGTGCACGCAAGCATGGGCCGGGTCGCGAGCGAACCGGTCGAGGCGCTGAAAAGCTACAAGGATAACCTCGCCGGCATAGGCGCGATCATGGAAGGAAGCATGTCCAACGACGCTCTGTGGGACCTCCTGTTCGAGATGGCGTGGCGCACCGAAAAGCCCGAACTCAACCAGTGGCTCTCCGACTTCGCAGAGCGGCGCTACGGCGGCACGACGCCCGGCGTCACCCGCGCTTGGAAACTGCTCGGAAGCTCGGTTTACCAAACCGGCGGCGGCTACGAACAGGACCCGCGCTCGCTCTTCTGCGAACGCCCGTCCCGCACGCCACGCTCCTCCTTCCCCGCCTACGGCTTCGGCCCATACGACCCCTGCCGCCTCCGCACCGCTTGGAAGCTCCTGCTCGACGACGCCGACAAATTCAAAGGCGTGAAAACCTTCGAACACGACCTCGTCGATGTCACCCGCGAATACATCTCGAACGCCAACCTGATCGTTCATTCCCGCATGATTAAGGCTTTCGATAAAAAAGATAAGGAAGCATTCGACCGCTACGCCGGCATCTTCCTCGAAATGATAGACGACGAAGACCGCCTGCTCGCGACCGACCCGCATTTCATGCTCGGCCCGTGGATCGAATCCGCACGCGCATGGGGCGGCGACGACGCCGAAAAGAAACTCTTCGAATGGAACGCTCGCGTGCTCATCACAACTTGGGGCGACCGCGGCGCGTTCAGAAGCCTCGACGACTATGCTTCCCGCGAATGGTCCGGCACGCTCAGCGTCTATTACAAAATGCGCTGGAAAACATTCATCGACGACCTTCGCGCGCAGCTCGACGGCGCGCTGCCGTCCGACATCAACTGGTACTCGCTGCAAGAGGCGTGGACTCTCGCTTCCGACCGTTACCCGACGAAGACCAAGGGCGATCCCATCGCCGAGTCCCGCCGCATCTACGATAAATACACGGCCGTGCTCGACGCCAAATGCTCGAAATAACGCCACTGAGCGTTTTTAAATTTTGGAGTACGACGAGGCGGGAGCCGAAAAGGAGGCAGCGGGAACGGCCCTACCATGCCGTTACGACGCGGAGCATCGTAACGAGGAATCAACGGTTGGGATTTGGAGTGCGAAAATTCATTTTCGCTTTTTTAGACGGGAATTAATTCCCGGCGCAAGCAAAGCGGCGATGAATCGCCGCAATCCAGATCAGAAATCCTTGTGAGGTCCGTTTCGCCCTCGTTCCGCCATATTATCCTCGTTCCGGTGCTCTGCGCCGGAATGCATGGATCGACCGCTCCGCGGTCACAAAATCACACACACGAAGCACTCGCATTTGTCTATCCCTCCGGCCTGATGAACAAACCGTCGCACAAAGCCGGGAAGTGGATCAAGAAGAAGCAGTAGGAAGACCAAGAACAATCCGATTTATTGGGAGACTGTTTTTAAAATACGGGCTTTTATTACTATTTCATTTCAGAATGTTCGTATTTCTTGATTTCAATTTTGATATTTACGCCTTGTCAATCAAATCAACAAGCTGTTCGCTTGCCATCGCTCGATAATATTTAAACGTTTTCTTAACAAGCCTTAATAAAAACGAATGTTCTTTTAGGATTTTATGATTGGGAACGCCAGCGTCGATTTTTGATTGTATCTTGTTGGTGGTATATGCGGCTAAATCCGATACGGAAGAATGAAAAAAAGCTCTCTTTGAAAAAAACTGAGGGTATTTGCAAATAGAAAAATATTTGTCTGGATATTGCATACACATTTGGTCTATGCCGAACCGTAATTTCCTTGTCAATAACTGTGCGACTCTTTCATATTTACTAGGCCCAATATCATGTTCTTGTTCAACATAGACATGATAGATGTGGTTGTTATTCATGTGATGCAATATCCTTGAAAATACATTCCAAAATAAAGAAAAATAAATTTGCTCGTTATTCATTGTTCGTATTCCCATGGCTCTATTTATATCTTCCTTTGCATTTGATATCGACAGACAAACCATCTGAAGTGGCGAGACTATTGTTGTGTATTTTTCAAAGAATTCATCACGTTTCTTCCCTAATTGTCTCCGAGCTCCGAAAATGTCTGTAAAATGGATCGCTTCAATTTCATATTCCTTAACAAGATCGTGAAGGCTCGCTTCTATCTGTTGCACTTTTTTTTGTGTTGATGTTCAAATACGATCAGGCAAACACAATAATGATCTTTGAAACAAGATTCATCTGATACGACCTGAAATATATGGCCTCTCTCCGTTACCACTGGCTTCACATAATCACTGGCATAAAATCCAGTTATAGAATGAAGATTTATGGAGAGTGGGCTGGAATCTCTTAAAGAACCGTCTTCGTAAGTGATTCGATAATACTTATATTCATCGTACCATTGGTTGTTCATATTGTCCCATCTATTACCTCATATTCTTTCCCAAAATGTTTAAATATTCTAACTTATTTCATACCATGTTCCACGTCCACTTCCACGCGGCTTCAGGAGGCCGGAAGCAGAGAGTTTCTTTAGATGGTATTTTATGGTGTTGCGGTTGGCGCCGGTGATCTTTTCCGCGCCGGCGACGGTTACTCGGCCGTGTTCCCGCGCTATTCGGACGAGTTGTTCCGACAGAGGCGGAAGCGCCCCGATGACTCGCTCCCGCTCCACTTTTTTCTGAAGCGCATTTTTCTGCGCCGCCATGCATTCAAGGAAAAATTCCACCCATTCATGCAACCGGCTCTCATCGGCATCGAGCGTCGATTGGCCGCGACGCAGGGAAAGATAGTAGCCGTCCTTGTTGTCTTCGATGACGCGCTCCATCGAGCTGTACGGCGCATAAGAATATCCGCTTCGAAGGAGCAGAAGCGTCGTTGCGGCGCGGGAGAGACGTCCGTTGCCGTCTTGGAACGGATGGATGGCGAGAAATCGCACGACAAAGACGGCGATCACAAGCAGAGGATGATACTCACCGTCATCCAGCGCCTTGTTGGTCCACGCAACAAGCGCCTCCATCATGCGCGGCGTGTCAAACGGCGACTCCGTCTGAAATATGAAGCCGAGGCTCCGCCCGTTCTCATCGAACGCCTCCACGTGATTCGGAAACGTTTTGTAGCTTCCTCTGTGGCGCTCGTCTTTATCCGAATGCTTCAGTAGCACGCCGTGAAACTGCTTGATGTGGTTCTCGGTAATTGGTATTTCCTTCCACGAACTGAAAATTATCTCCATAAGTTCCGCGTATCCGGCGACTTCCTGCTCGTCACGGGAGCGGAATGTGTGAATCTGAAGCCCGGTGAGAAGCCGTTCGATTTCAGCGTCCGTCAGCTTTACTCCCTCGATCCTCGTCGAGGAGCCGATGGATTCGATAATCGCGATCTTTTTCAGCGCCGACAACCGGTCCGGCGCGAGCTGTCCGAGAGCCCGCCATTGCCCTTTGAACTCGTCTATCTCTGCAATCAAACGAAGCATCTTCCGGGTAATTTCTAATTTTCTAATATAATCCATCTTCCATCATCCGCTTTTTTACCCTTAATTTATCCATTTGTCAGCTTGTTGTCAACATTATGGATATTTTACGGATAGCGCAATGGGTAATCGAAGCCCTTTAAACCGTTCGGCTTTCCGAATTAACATCGTGATGATCATCAAAATACGCCACCGGTTTCGGAAATAGTAAATAAACAGTGTGCAAGGAGTATAGGGCAAGAACGAGGAAGCATGGAGTTTCGTATGCGGCCGAGAGCATTTCGGGGCCGCTGGGTGAGGAGACCCACCTGTCCGAGACCCGGCGCTACATAAGGCGTTAATACACAAGCGGGCGGGACGCCCGCGCCCCAGATAAAAGCAACTATGGCGCGGAGCATTGTAACGAGGAATCAATGTTTGGGATTTGGAGTGCGAAAATTCATTTTCGCTTTTTTAGACGGGAATTAATTCCCGGACAAGCAAAGCGGCGATGAATCGCCGCAATCCAGATCAGAAATCATCAGGTGTCTTTATACGGTCTGTTTCGCCGTCGTTCCGACGCGGAGCATTGTAACGAGTGAATTACATCCCTTACCCCGTCATTCCGGCCGCAGAGCCGGAATCCATCTTTTCCCGGAAAAATGAAAGCAATTCGGAGCGAAGCTTGAATTGCGGGGCAAAAAGTTTTGCGGGGGATTCTCAAGGGGGCGCTTTTTCAAAAGCGCCCCCTTGAGCCGCCGGAGGCTTCAATCCACATTGGTGAAAACCGCGGCTTAATTCAACTCGGGGGAATCAGGAGACTTTTTGCGTTTCGGTGTGGGTATCAGCCAGACGGCGGAGGAGGCGGCGGGAATGAGCAACGTCCAGCGTCCGGGA